>JBATHL010000215.1:0-15396 GCA_049666745.1 Gammaproteobacteria bacterium | reverse complement strand
TCCATGTGGTGAGCGGCGGCGAAACCGATAAACGCGATCAGTGCCAGACCGATCAGCAGGCTCCAGTAACCCGTCGTGCTGGTTTTAATCTCGGCGTAGCGCATGGCTGGCTGCATCTTCATAAGCCCTGGTACCGAACCCCGGGGTTGAGACCCATGTCGGCGCGCAGCTTGACGGCACCGAGCTCACGCAGTCGTTGCGAGATTTCACTTTGCGGATCATTCAAATCACCAAACAGAATCGCCTTGCGTCCCCCCTGGTTGACCGCTTCGGCACAGGCCGGCACCGCATTGGCGCCATCGCGGTCGACCCGGTGCACGCACAGGGTGCAGGATTCAACCGTACCCTTGCCGCGGGGAGCCACCGGGAGCTGATCCTTCAGGTTTTCATGGATGAAAGAACGTGCCTTGTAGGGGCAGGCCATCATGCAATAGCGGCAGCCGATGCAGGTATGCTTGTTGACCAGTACGATGCCATCGGCGCGTTTGAATGAAGCCCCGGTAGGGCAGACATCGACGCAGGGCGGGTCTGCGCAATGCTGGCACATCATCGGCAGAAAACGCTGATGGCCGGATTCGGCATCGGTGAGTTTGACCTTGCGAATCCATTGCGCGGAAGTTGGCGAATTTTCTTCGGCTTTCCAGCCATGCTCGCGTTGACAGGCGTTGACACAGGCATCGACGTCGGCCTCGCTCAGGGCATTGGTATCGATGAGCAGGCCCCAGCGCAGTTGCTGGTCGGCAGTGCTTGCCTGAGCGGTTTTATACAGCATCACACCGGGGGCGATCAGTGTCGTCGCCAGTGCGGCGGCGCCCTTGAGGAACTGGCGGCGTGCCGGTCGGAGCTCGATATTGTCCAGCTCAGTCGCCACGGGCCCGGTCCAGTTTTTGTCTGAAAGTCTGCATCGAAAGCTGAAGTTTATCGGCTTGCAGGGTCAGGTTGCTTTGCTGCGAGCTGCTCAGTCCGCGGTCGGCGTGGCATTCGAAGCAGTCGATCTTGACGCTGGTATAATTGTGGCAGCTGGCGCAAAAATGCTGTGGATCTTCGTAACGCACAATTTCTTCATCCGCTTTGGCCGGGTTGTGGCAATCGATACAACCGACCAGGCTGTACTTTTTAGCGCGCTCACCGTCCAGTACAGTTTCATCGCGTTGATGCAGCAGGTATTTCATGTGATCGCGGCGCATCACCGCCACCGGTTCGACACAGTTGGCCGCGTCCGCCGGTTTACCGGGCGACGGAATCGCCACCTGGCCGAAACTTGAGGCGCCGGCGTCAGCCGCGACCATCAGGCCAGGCGCTGACACCCCGATCAGGGTAATCAGTGCCAGTAAGCGCAACAATGAAGGGTTAGTTCGCACGCTTGAACCTTTAGTGATCGCCCAGCGCCATATCGATGTACCCGGTCGGACACACATCCGCGCAGATATGACAGCCGATACATTTCATGTAGTCGGTGGCGACATAACGCCCCATGGTCTTGCTGTCTTTCTTGACCCGGTAAACTGCGTCCTGTGGGCAGTAGATGACACAGTTGTCACACTCGAAGCACATGCCGCAACTCATGCAGCGTCCGGCCTCTTCGACTGCCTGTTCGTCGCTCAGGCACTTGCTGCGCTCTTCGAAGTCGCCGAGCACCTGCTCCGAATCGGGGCCATGTTCTTCGCGCAGATGGCGCGCTTCATAGTTGAAGTGGCCCAGGTACAGACGCTCGGACGAAATAATTTCGTTGGCCGAACGATCCTCGTAATTGTGGACCGCAAAATTGGCGTCGTTGGTGCCCCACACGCCCTCGTGCGCATATTCTTCGGGCTCGAGATCCATTTCCTTGAGCTTGTTGAGCAAGTTGAAATGATGCACGTCGACTTTCGGGCGTTTGCTGAACTCGGCGCCGCCGAGATAGCGTTCGATGCTGTCGGCGGCGATCGAGGCGTGGCCGATTGCAGTCGTCAAAAGATGGGGTTGAATGATGTCGCCGGCGACGAAATGACCCGGCTTGTCAGGGTGCTGGAAATACTTGTCCGCATTCATCAGGTTTCTGTCATTACCCATTTCCTCGATGCCACTGAGATCACCACCCTGGCCAATTGCCGAGACAATCAAATCACATTCAATCAAAATCTCGCTGCCTTCGACAGGCACGGGTTTACCGTCTTCGAAGGTACATTTGGCGAGTTTCAATGCGGTCGCGCGACCCTCATCGTTGACGATGATTTCTATCGGCATGACGCCATCCAGAATATTGACGCCTTCACGTAAAGCATCTTCCACCTCGTGCTCGGTGGCGGTCATTTCGGCTTTTTCAAACAGCGAAGTCAGGGTAACATCGGCGCCCTGGCGCGATGCGGCGTAAGCCGAGTCGTGCGCGGTAAATCCGCCGACTACAAATTCGGTCATCTGCTCTTTCGGCAGGGTGTCGATCTTGCCGAGGCGGCGTGCAACCGAGACGACGTCGATCGAGGTATCACCACCACCGACACATACCACGCGATTGGAAGTCACCTGCAGCGCACCCTTGTTGAATGCTTCGAGGAAAGCGACCCCTGAAATACAGTTCGGCGCGTCACCGTGCTCTAGTGGCAGTCCACGGCCCGACTGGCAGCCGATCGACCATAGCAGCGCGTCGAATTCCTCTTCGATCTCCTCGATGCTGACGTCACGACCGACGCGAGTGGCCATGCGGGTATCGATATGACCCATCTCCAGGATGCGGTTGATTTCATGATCGAGAAATTCGCGCGGTGTACGATAACCGGGAATACCATAGCGGAACATGCCGCCGAGTTCGTCGTGATCGTCGAAAATTGTGCTGGCGATGCCTTTACGCCGCAACTGGTAAGCGGCGGCCAGACCTGCGGGTCCGCCACCGATGATGGCGACCCGGTGTTTACCCATTGCGGGCAGATCACCGAATTTGAAACCTTCGCTTCTGGCGGAATCACCGATGTACTGTTCGACCGCATTGATGCCGACAAAATCATCGACAGTGTTGCGATTGCAACCCTGTTCGCAGGGAGCCGGGCAGACACGACCCATCATCGATGGAAATGGATTGGCGTCGGTAGAGCGGCGAAACGCGTATTCCTGCATGCTGACATCTGCGGGCGGGAGCTCGATACCGCGCACGATGTTCAACCAGCCACGGACATCTTCACCGGAAGGACAGCTGCCCTGGCAGGGCGGGGTGCGATGCACGTAGGTCGGGCACTTGTGCGAGGTATCTTCGTTGAAAATATTCTCGCCCTGCGAACGCCAGCGATCCTCGCCATCCTCGTATATTCTGAAGGTGAGCTTTTGATTCACTTCCTTTTCTGACGCTGCCATATTGTTTCTCCGGATAAAATTCTAAATCTATTGCTCGCCACCCAACTGGATGGCGTTGCTTACTAACTGGTGGATACTGACGACCTGGTCCATCTCGAACCCGTAATAGGGCAGGATCTTGCTGAACTGGCTCTTGCAAATGGCACAGATCGCGGCCAGGTGGGTGACGCCGTGATGGTCAACTACCTGTTTGAGCGCTTCCATGCGCGGTAGCGCGCCCTTGACGCGCAATTCGATCAGGTCATCGGTCAACAGGCCGCCGCCGCCACCACAACAGAAAGTGGCCTCTTTGGTGGTATCAGCGGGCATATCGACAAAATGATTGCAGCTCGCCTTGATGACTTCGCGCGGAATGACAAATTGACCACCCTCGAAATCACCCATGCGTGAGCCACGCGCGATATTGCAGGAATCGTGGAAGGTCAGCACCATGTCGTCGTTGGCTGACGGATCCATTTTGAGCGCATTGCGTTGCAGTAAGTCGTAGGTTACCTCGCAGATATGCTGCGGCATCGGGTAGCGCGAGTCCAGAAAATCGAAGGGTCCGGCCAGCGTATTGAGAAAGTTATACGCGACCCGCCAGGCGTGTCCGCACTCACCGAAAACGATGCGTTTGACGCCGAGTTCCAGTGCGGCTTCGCGGATACGCAACGCCAGTACCTGCATATTTTCATAGGAGCCGATGAACATACCGAAATTGGCCGCCTCGCTGGCATAACTGGAAAGGGTCCAGCTCATCCCGGCCTGGTGAAATACCTTGGCATAACCAATCAGGCCATCGACATGGGGCTCGGCAAAGAAATCGGCCGAGGGAGTAATCAGCAGGATATCGGCGCCTTTTACATCGAGCGGCATGCGCACGGTGACGCCGGTTTCTTCTTCGATATCTTCTTCCAGGCCTTCGAGCGTATTGGCCAGCGCCGGTTCGGGCAGGCCGAGATTATTGCCAATGGTTTGCGCCTTGCCGATGATTTCGTTGCAGTATTTCTGACCCACGCCGATGGTATCCATGATTTCGCGCGCGGCCATCGAGATTTCCGCGGTATCGATGCCATAGGGGCAGTAAACCGAACAGCGCCGGCATTGCGAGCACTGGTGAAAATAGCTATACCATTCATCGATAACGCCTTGATCCATATCGCGCGCACCGACCAGGCCAGGGAAATGCTTGCCCGCCAACGTGTAGTAACGCCGGTAAACCGAGCGGAACAGATCCTGGCGCGCGACCGGCATATTGTTGGGGTCGGAGGTACCGAGGTAGTAGTGACATTTATCGGTACAGGCGCCGCATTTGACACAGCTATCGAGAAATACGCGCAGTGCCCGGGAGTTGTTGACCAGGTCACCCATTTTATCGATCGCAATCTGCTGCCAGTTATCGACCAGCTCACCGGGAAAGCCGATTTTCTGCTGCAGATCTTCCTTGGCAACATAAGGTTTGCTATGTGCCATTACCCCGATTTCGATCGGCGGGATCTCGGGATAGGGTTTGAGGGTTGGGGTATCGAATTCGGCCACGGCTAAATCCTGGCTCAGACCGACTGTTTCGCGGTAGCCGACGGGTGCGTCGGCAGGTGTCTTTTTTCGCGCGGATTATCGATTTGATTGCGCGTCGGGCTGAAGAAAACGCCCGGCGCATGCAATAACTTGCTGAATGGAAAAATAATCATCAGCATTGCCACCAGCAGCAGGTGCAGGTTAAGCAACAGGTCGTTTGGCAGCGGCTGCCAGTCGAAATACATCAGGCCGAGGAAAAACGCCTTTACCGCGACAATGTCGGTATGCGCGACGTATTTCATGCCGAGACCGGTGAGGCCGATAGCGATCAGCAGGGCCAGCATTAAATGATCGGAAGGCGACGAAATATAACGCACCCGGTCGACCAGGAAACGCCGCGCCCACAGACCGGCGAGACCTGCGACCATCGCGAATGCGGCATAGGCGCCAAGCGGCTGAATCAACGCAACCCAGGACCAGACCGGGTCGGTGAAGTAGCGCAGGTGGCGCAGTAATACGAACAGCAGGGCAACATGAAACACCCAGCCAAACAACCAGATCCACTTGTTAGATTTGAACAGGCTATTGAACAGCGTGACTTCGAAAAACATGCGTTTGACGACACCAGCTTGAGTAATTGGTGCCGGGGTAGTCGGAATCCGTAACGGGGTCGGGGTCCTGGCATACAGCCGGATACGATACACCAGGCCCGCGACAATCGTCGCGGTTGCGAAATAAAACAATAACGTAAATGCGATCGTCAGCAACGACATGGCAGCGTCATCTCCCAGCTTGCTGCGTCAGGCAGGGCACATCCCATGCCTGACGCGATAGACCCTGGACAGGGGTTAGACGCAGCCGGTAGGCTTGGGCAGACCCGCATACTTACAGGCCTGTTTGGCCGGGCCATAGGGAAACAGTTCGTAAAGATACTTGCTGGTGCCCTTGTCTTTGCCCAGCTTCTTACCGACTGCCTTGGTCAACACGCGCACTGCCGGCGCAATCTGGTACTCCTCGTAGTAATCACGCAGGAAGGTGATCACTTCCCAGTGATTTTCGTCGAGTACCGCGCCGTCGGCCTTGGCCATCTCGTTGGCGAGCTGATCGTTCCAGTCACTCAGGTTGACGAGGTATCCTTCTTCGTCGGTTTCGTATGATTTGCCTTCTAGTTCAATAGCCATTTTCTGCCTCTGCTATGTTAAATGTTATCGATTACAGTCATAACCATGACTGCAGCCTGTCGTATTCAGTCGTGAGTTTCACAAAACCGTCGTAATCAACCAGCGAAATTCCGTCGATCATATTTTCCGGGTTGACGCCCCTGGCCTGAAGATCGGGTTGTAGTGCGTAAACCGGGTGATCACCCAGTGCCTGTTCCATTTTGCTCGAGGTGGCGGAATTCTTTTGCACCGCGTAGATGCCGTCCTCGATCAATAAAATAGCGCTATCCGCCTTCGCCAGGCGCAGGCAGGTATCGAGCGAATTGCGCTCGTAGGGTGATTTGTTAACAATATGCAATACAGACATGTCGCTTCCGTCTAAAAATTAAGGATTACATCCTGTTGTTCGATGATGTCAGCCAGTTCGGCGCTGCTGACGACATGGACTGAATCCTTCTCTGCCCAGTAGTCTTCTTCATCTTCGTAAGTCAAGGGTATCAGGTCATCCTTGCTCAGGCCGCGCAGCTCCAGCGATTCCTGTTCCACGTAAATCTGGTTGACATCGTAATCACCCAGGGCCCTGAAGGTCGGTGCGAAATTCTTCACTCCAATGCCACCGGTATCCTGGTTTTGCAGTAACTGGTAAACCCCGTCATCGACAAAGGCGAGCGTGACAGCCTGTTCGAACGCGGCGCCGATCAATACGACTTCGAGCGACTCGTGCGCATAGATACTGCCGTGTGGCGGTCTGCGGTTAATATATAAAAATTTCTTCGATGCCATGACTAATCACCAAATACGATTAAACGATCCGCCTGAATTCCGGCATCGATCAATTGCCCCAAACCGGATATCTGAAAGCCCTCTGCCATGTTATTGCTGTCCTTGCCGGCGCGCCTGGCTTCATCCTCATCCAGTAATCCGCGGCGTTGCGCCGCCGCCACGCACAGGATTAACTCGACCTCGTGTTGTAGCGCCAGTGCCGACCAGCGCTCGCTGATATTGCGGTCATCCTGCGGCGGAACGCTGAGACGGGTGCCGTTATTGACACCGTCGTGATAAAAGAAAACGCGTACGATTTCGTGTCCGGCACGCAACACGGCTTCGGTGAAGTGATAGGCCGAATCCGACGCCTGGTGGGTATAAGGACCTTCGTTGACTAGTATTGCAAACTTCACCTGCTTACTCCGTTAGAATCGAATATGAGTTGAAGCGTTAAGTGTACGCCGTGCCCCACGCCAGTTATCGACGTGAAACTTGGTAAATGGCAACTCGGTCAGTTCAAAAAATTGCGGCCAGCCGATACGTTCGATCCAGTCATTCAGACGTTCCCAGTCGCGCGCATTATCCTTGTAGGTCTGCAGGATTTTCTTGACGATGGCGGTCGCCTCGGGCCAGCGTGGAGCATTGTTGGGGATGCCTGCAGCGACCAGTTTCTGGAAGCTCGGTTTGCTACGCGCATTGGAGTGGTTGCCGCCCACCCAGATCGCCAGCTTGGTGTGTTCGGGGTCGTTGATTTGCATCGGCGTACAGGGCGGATAACAGGCGCCGCAACAAATACATTTCTTTTCGTCGACTTCAAGCGAAGGTTTACCGTTTACCAGCGCTGGACGGATCGCCGCTACCGGGCAGCGTGCTACCACCGACGGACGTTCACAGATATTGGCAACCAGGTCATGATTGATCTTGGGTGGCTTGGTGTGCTGGACGTTAATCGCGATATCACCCTGGCCACCACAGTTGATCTGGCAGCAGGAGGTTGTGATATGGACGCGGTTCGGCATGTTCCAGTTTTTGAATTCCTCGATTAACTCGTCCATCATCGACTTGACCACACCCGATGCATCGGTCCCGGGGATATCGCAATGCAGCCATCCCTGGGTATGCGAAATCATCGCCACCGAATTCTTGGTGCCGCCGACGACGAAGCCTTCCTTTTCCAGGGCTGCGATCAGGGGCTCGACCTTGCTGCCATCGGCAACCATGTATTCGATATTGCTGCGAATCGTAAAGCGAACATAACCCTCGGCGTACTTGTCACCGATATCGCATAATTTGCGTAACGTGAAAACATCGAGAATGCGTTGTGTGCCGGCACGCACGGTATAGATTGCTTCGCCACCATGCGCGGTGTGCTTTAATACGCCGGGGCGCGGATCTTCGTGGTAAGCCCAGTTACCATAGTTCTTGCGCATCAGTGGATGCATGTACTGAAAACCGTCGGGACATCCGGATTCAGTCGGGGTGCGTTGACCTTCCAATAGCGAACTCATGCGTTAATCTCCGAAAATAGTGTTATTGCCGCTGTCATCTTTAGTTTCACGATGCCTGCTTTTGCTCGGCTTTACGGTCAAACCATTTCTTGGCTTCGATATCCCAGTCATCCATGCGCACATAGGAACTGGTGCGGGTTTCGGCAATCATGTTGGGATCGACTTCGACGCCGATGCCTTCGAGGAAGTTGACCAGTCCGACGCGCTCGACCATTTCACCGCAACGCTCATGCTCGAGCCCGTTTTCAGCCCAGTAATCGATGACTTCTTCGGCGAGCTCGGTCAGCGCTTCGTAGTCTTCCTCGTCTTCGAGTTTCATGAAAGGTACGATCACGGTGCCCATCAGGTCGCCGATTTTGAGGGTACGCTTGCCACCCATTAAAATTGTGACGCCCTTGTCGTCCCCGGGAGACAGTGCCTTCGGCACGACGTTCAGACAGTGCATGCAGCGCACGCAGTTGCGGTTATCGACTTCCAGCGAATCATCGTCGTTCAGCGATAGCGCATTGGTCGGGCAGCGGGTAATGATGTTGTCGATGGTATGCTGACGTCCCTTGCTCGCGACATATTCCTTGAAAGCTTGCTGGTCGACTTTCATGTCGTCGCGCCAGGTACCGATGAGGGCGAAGTCGGAACGCTCGATCGAGTTCATGCAATCGTTAGCGCAGCCAGACACTTTAAATTTGAATTTGTAGGGCAGCGCGGGGCGATGCACGTCATCGGTAAAATTATTCAACAGCGTGCGGTGGATGCGCATTTCATCAGCGCAGGACTGCTCACAGCGAGCCGCGCCTACGCAGGACATGCCGGTACGCACGCAGGGGCCGGCGCCACCCAGATCCCAACCGTATTCATTAATCTCGTTGAAAAAATGCTGGGTATTCTCGGTCGAGGTACCGATAAACATGATATTGCCGGTTTGCCCATGAAAGGTGACCAGTCCGGAACCAAACTTCTCCCAGCTATCGCCCAGCTGGCGCAGCATATCGGTAGTGTAGTAGTTGCCTGCGGGCGGTTGCACCCGCAGGGTATGAAATTCCTTCGATTCCTCGAATGCATGCGCGACTTCGGAAAAGCGAGGGATTATTCCGCTACCGTATCCATAGACACTGACGGTGCCGCCTTTCCAGTAACCTTTGCGGGTTTCGTAAGAATGTTCCAGTTGCCCGAGCAGGGAATTGGCCACGCCGTTGATGCGTTCGTCATCGTGTTCGTCACGCAGGCGCTTGATTCCCGAAATAAAACTTGGCCAGGGACCGTTCTCGAGTTCGTCGAGCATTGGGGTGACATGTGCTTTTTTAGCCATAGTAATTATGTTCCCGTTTATCTGTTATGAACGATTTCCGGGTATGACCGGAAAATCAGAATCTGAGCCAAGTACCATCCTCATTATTTGCTCGGCGAAACACTGGCAATGGGCGATAGTTTGTTAGAATCTTGCGCAATGAGCTATCCCCCGCTTGGGGTGCAGCAAATCTGAAACTTATCCCCAACGAGATAGGCGCATTTAATGCCTCGCTTCGCAGCTTTTATTACAGCGGGTTTCCAGCAAATAATGTTATTAGTAATCAGGCACTTATAACTGTAATCAGATTATTTTTCAGACTCCTACCGATGGGATGCTCCAATCGGGTGGAGGCTGTAATAAAATCAGCCTTTAAATCAGCCGCAGAATCGTAACTAGCTGGACCAGATTTGAACGCAACATTAGACCAAATGACCGCCGTACTCAACAATTGCGACGAAAATTCTCCGTATTTGCTCGAAAACGAGGGCGAGTACCAGGCATGGCGTGCGCGCAAGCTAAAAGTTCGGCAGGAAGTATCTGCTACCAGGGTATTTGAACTGGATCAACAGGGACGATTGCCGCGGTCGATGCTGCCACTACTGGGTAAACAGGTTGCTGCCTACAATTTTGTTATTTTTCAATCGGTCGGTGAACTCGATAAGGTCGAATTTCTCGCGCTAAATCAACAGTTTGGTCTGACGGCTCTCGATGCCAATCCGGGCGCGGACGAGGACAAGGTTACCTCACTGCAGGTGGTTGGCGATGCGGATAATCGGGCGCGCTATATTCCCTATACCAACCGTGCGATGAACTGGCATACCGATGGTTACTACAATCCGCTGGAACGACGTATCGACGCATTTGCGCTTTACTGCGTCAGTCAGGCCGGGCGTGGTGGTGGCAATTATCTGTTCGATCATGAAATGATGTACCTGCTGATTCGGGATCAGGCGCCCGCAGCACTGGCGGCGCTGATGTGCAATGATATGCTGCGCATTCCGGCCAATGTGCAGCAGAATCGGGTTATTCGGGCCGAGGAATCAGGTCCGGTATTCTCCCTGCCGTCTGGTAGTTGCGCACTGAACATGCGCTATACTTCGCGCCCGCAAAATATCGTATGGAAAACCGATAAACGCAGCACCGAGGCACTTAACCTGGTGCGTGAGATATTGATGGCGGGCAGTGCGATGATCGAAGTGGACCTGCAACCACGCCAGGGAATCATCTGTAACAACGTCCTGCATGGTCGACAGGCCTTTCATGATACGCCCGGTGAACCCGCGCGATTGATATACCGGGCGCGTTACCATGATGCGATTGATCTCGAGAAAGGTTTCGGCGCGGAAGCCTCGAGCCGGGATTAGCCGACGATGTTCTGGAACCAGGAAGAGGAAACCCCGGCGCCGTACCAGGTACCCGATGATGTATTTGACCTGGTGTTCAGACTTCGCGGCACCAACCTCGATATAGACCATGCCTTTGCTTTATCCACGGCATTGCAGGCGCATTTAAGTGACGAACTCTGCGCCAGAATCGGGGTGCATGGTGTGCGCATGGCGGGCTCCGGGAATGGCTGGAACCGACCCGAACAGAGTGATGCAGCGCTACCGTTGTCGCGTCGTGCTCGTTTGGCGATCAGAGTGCGTCGAGACGACAGCGAGGAAGTTGGCCAGATCATGAATCGAACACTGCAGATCGGCCATCAGGAAGTCACGCTCGGTAGCAGTGTGATGCGTAAGCTATCGACCATTGGAACACTCTACGCGCGTGCCATTTGTTGCGATCGGGAGCAGTCTGAAACCGATTTTCTGACCGAAATGGCCGCTTTACTGAAGCAGATGAACATCAAGGTTTCCAAAATGATTTGTGGCAGGTGCGGCGAAATTCGAACCGCAGACGAAACCATTTTCACCCGGGCACTGATGGTGGCCGATCTGGAAGCCGAGGAATCGGTAGTCCTGCAACAGCAGGGACTGGGGCAGGGCCGAATGCTGGGCTGTGGCCTGTTTGTGCCGCATAAAGGCATAGACCCGGTATTCGACATACAGGAATAGTTTAAACAGGCTTTGAGCAAACTTTGAGGCTAAAAATATGAGTATTAATGTAAATGGTAAAGAGATTCCCACCACGGCGACGGGGTTCCTGGAAAATATTGAAGACTGGTCGGACGATGTTGCCCGTGTCATCGCGATCGAGGAACATCTCGAACTCAGTGACAGGCACTGGGAACTGATTAGATATCTGCGCGACGAGTTCGTGCACAATGGCGGTAATCAGCCCAATACCAGGACCCTGGTCAAGGCCATGTCGAAGGCCTGGGATGACAAATCGGTCAATGCGAAGACGCTTTACGATTTATTTCCGGGCGATCCGAGCAAACAGGGTGGTAGAATCGCCGGTCTGCCGGAAAGTCGCAGAAAAGGCGGCTACTGAAAATTCGAAACACTGGGTAACTGTAAGTTAAACGAGGAATACCAATGAGTGAAAAACAGGAAATCATCAAGCAGATTATGGAACTGCAACGCGAGTTCATCGATCTTGAGCAAAACGGGAAATTTTCAGCCGAGCAGTATTACGACAATGAAGGTGATTCTGAGCTGGCTATCAACAAGCGTAAACACGAAGAACTAGCCACTAAACTGGTCGACCTGGCCCACGAGGAAAAAGGTTCGCATCGTTAAAGATGGTTAGTTTTCGGCCCACATGCGAAACAGGTTTGCGTAGCTGAGATTAAGCTGTTGATAAGCCATACTGTGGACGTCGTTGGCAAGTGATTCCCTGGCTCGATCCAGCTGTAGCAGAATTTCGCGTTGATCGGCGCGGCGAATGTAACTCTGTACCCAGCACACCGCGACCAGGCGTTCACCGGATGTCACTTTGTTGACCGAGTGATAGCTGGTCGATGGATAGAGAATGGCATGTCCGGCAGGAAGTTTGATTTCGATGTTACCCTGCGCTGTTTCGATGCAGAGCTCACCGCCTTCATACTCCCGCGGTCCGTTGAGGAAAATACTGATCGAGATATCCGAGCGATAGCGTGCATCGGGTGGACCCATAATCGGGTCGTCGATATGACCACCGTATGCCATGCCGGTCACGTAGCGCGCATAGATCGGCGCGCAAATTTTGGCCGGCATCGCGGCCTGAAGATATTTAGGGTGGCGCACCAGTTCAGTCATGACCACATTGTTCAGTGCAGCGTAATCGTCCTGGCTGGTGGCGAGTTCCTGGTTGTTCTTTTCAAGCCTCGCGTTTTCGCCCGCGCTGAGTTTGCCATCGACGAACTGACTTTGCCGTAGCACCGAGCATACCGCTTCGAGTTGCACCGGGCTTAGTAGATCTGGAATTTTGATTAACATAGTTTTTGAGAAAGCCACATGAATATCACCGTTGAGTTTGATGATAAGAGTTATGCCATGGATGTGCCAGAATCGCTTGCCTCCGAGGCTGTCGATTTTTTTGCCAGGATGGATGCAGATATGAATTGCGGCTGGCAGATGAGCCGCTGGTGGGTACCCGATCCCGATCAGAATCAACGTTGCCAGATAGTGGCCGACAAGCTGTTAACCGCGATGCATAACAATGACGAGGAATCCGCACTACTGATGTGTGGTTACATCCTGCATAGCAAACCGGCTACCAGGAGAATTCGCATCAATACCGATGGAGAAATCCAGGGTAACGAATTCCTCGAAGAGTAATTGGCTGCACTCAGGCAAAACCGACCCAGGTGGTGGCGATGTACTTGACCCCCGATTGCAGGGCTTTGCCGCGGTGCAGGTGGGTCCAAAACGGCGGGAAAAGTACCAGTTTCCCGGCTTCGGGCGTGATTTTCACCCCCTGGTGCTGAAACTCGGTTTCGCCGCCCTGATCGTTGAGCGTGTTCAGGTACCAGATGGCGACCAGCTGCCGCTGCGCAAATTCATGGCTGCCGCCATCGATATGCCAGTGATAAAACTCGCCCGGATCGGTGCGTTGAATGCCATATCCCATGTCCTTGAAGGGCCCGGCGAAAAATGGATAGGAGAGCTTGAATTCGGCGAGCGCAAGGTTAAGCGATCGAAACAATTCTCGATCCAGGTCATGCCAGTGGGGTTTGCCGCTTAGTACCAGGTCGGTGGAACGCTTGACCGACGCATCGTGGTCCATGGTCTGGCCGATGCGACCGGGATATTGTTCGTCATCATGTTGTTCAAAACGATCGATCATTTCGGCACAGATATCCAGCGCCAGGGCGTTTGTCCTGGCGAATATAAAACTGCCCGGTTTCACTTCGAATATGGTTTTTTCCATTGCCTGGCTCGTACAGAGTATGCATTGAATTCTAACCGAAACTGACGCGAAGTGATGCTCCCCGTCAGGCTAGCCTGGATTGTTGCCAGGTACCCATATTGGGTAGGGATTCAAGCCATGAATAGCGTTATCATGCGTTCAATCGTGAATTACAACCGTATATATATCAGTAGCTTAACTGGGAGGTCAAATGGCGCCAGGAGTATCTTTTAAAATAACCGCGCTGTTGCTTGCGCTGCTAACGGCATCTTCGCTGATGCCTGTGGCTGCGACCAACTCCGATACCGCCAAGGAAAGCCGTTGGGCCGAGCAGGTGATTGACGGTTTACTCGATGGCGAAGAGGCATGGTTGATCGATGACAGTGGGCATGAGTTCCTGAGCATACTGACCGAAGGTGACCGCAGTTCGAGTGAAGCGGTAATGTTAATCCATGGTATCGGGGTGCACCCAAATTGGCCCGATGTGATATATCCGTTGCGAGCAGGTTTGCTCGAACAGAACATTACCACGCTATCGCTGCAAATGCCGATTCTGGCCAACGACGCCGATGAGCGAGAATATGACCTGCTGTTTCCCGAGGTGCCCGGACGCTTCGAGGCCGCTATCGATTACCTTGATGACTACGGTTATAAAAAAATCACCATAGTCGCCCACAGCATGGGTGCCTCGATGGCAATTTATTATCTGTCGCTAAGCGATGCCAGTGCAGTGGACTCGCTGGTCATTATCGGGACGGGGTTGGGCCCCGCCATCTCCAGAAATGTCGACGCGTTAGCAAAGATACGGATTCCGATACTCGACTTATACGGCAGTAAAGACCTCGAACCAGTGCTCGATACCGTTGAGCAGCGAGTCGCGGCAGGTAACAAGCAGGCTGACCACGAGTACCTGCAGGTGCGTGTGGATGGCGCGAATCATTTTTTCCAGGGTCATGAAGAAGCGTTGGTGCAGCAGGTTATCGAATGGCTTGAAGCACAGCGCAATTAATTAACGGATATATCGATACAGATGGTGCGAGTCAAAAAAAACTGGAACCAGGATTCGGCACACAGATCACTGCCGCAAATGGCCAATGCGATTGGTGCAACGATCTGGAAACTGGCGGCCAATGTTCTGCTCAACCTCGAAAACGAAAACTTCGAGACCACGACCCAGGGCCAGCGGGTCGATATTCTCGAGGAAGTGGTCTGCTACCTGGTGCATTTCTGCGACCGCTGGATGTATCCGCAGGCTGATCAGCAACAGCGTAGCGAATTTATCTCCTGCCTGGTCAAAGATATGGCGCGTATGCTCGAAGATAGTCGCATCGACGTGCAGGGTGAGGCGGATTACCAGGTCGACTTTATCGACAAACTCAATCAGCGTTCCCAGGACTATGCCGGTTTCAGTTTCAGCGACGAGGAGGGTGGCAGTTTTGCGATGCGTTGCCGTCTTGGCGCCTACCTGCAGGAAACCATGGGTGAGCGCGACAATCGCTGGATACCCGACTACATAGTCGGCCGTGAAGCCCCCGAGATCGAAATAGCGCTGAAACGCTCGCTGGCAGGTCTGGTCAGCCTC
>JBATHL010000214.1:0-2828 GCA_049666745.1 Gammaproteobacteria bacterium | reverse complement strand
ACCGAAAATCAAACAATTCTTACGGCGCAGGGGGCAGGCTTTTCTCGAGGAACTGGATCTTTACCTGTCGCAGCACGAAGCTGACGATGACTCGGCCAGGGAAATCGGCATCGCCCTGTTCTATCACGAGTCCGAAGATGAAGACAGAGAAGCAGGGAAATGAACTATAACGGACGCAAGCCGGGCAAGCTGTTAACCACCCTTGGTGCACTGTTAATCAGTGGCGCTCTCCTCAGTGGTTGTGGTGGCGATTCGACAGAAACTGCCGGCATTGGCGGCACCGGCATCGGCATTGGTGGCACCGGGATTGTTTCCGGCAAGATTATCGGATTTGGCAGTGTCCATGTCAATGGCGGCATATATGATATCGATAGCAGCCAGTTCAATGTGGATGGCAACACTGGCGCGGACGAGGATGACCTCAAGCTCGGCATGGTCATCACCCTCGAGGTTGAAACCGAAAACGGAGTTTTACCCATTAACGGTAAAGCGCTCGAGGTGGTTTACGATGACCAGGTCGAGGGGTCGATAACAATGATTGATCCCCAGGTTGGGACTACGAAAAATGTCCATGTGTTTGGCCAGAACATCGTCATCGATGAAACCAGCACAGTGTTCGATGGCACCAGTTTCGAAAACATCGGAAATGAAGGCAATCCGGGCCTGCTGGACGTGATCGAGGTCAGCGGTTTCAGGACCTCTGCTACCGATGTTGTCGCAACTTATGTGCGTTTCGATGCTGACCTGGTTCCGGGAACCACCGAGGTCGAATTGCGCGGAACCATCGACAATTACACTCCGGGAGGATCTACCTTTGAGATGGAGATCGATGGTACGGTTATCAACTTTGATCCGACGGGAGTAACCACCGAAATCGACGTTCCGGGCGGCGTCATTAGCAATGGAATGTATGTGGAGGTAGAAGGTGTCATTGAGGATGACCAATCGGTAACGGCCGATAAGATCGAGGCGGAAGACGAGGATTTTGGCGATGACGTTGACGATGTTAGCCTGCAGGGCATCGTTACCGCCTATACCGGAGTCGACGATTTTATCGTCGGTAACCAGCCTGTCGACGCCAGTACGGCGAAGTTCAAGCCCGCCAGCTTGAAGGGTATGAACTTGCAGGGAATGAATATCGAGGTCGAAGGTGAGATTGTTAATGGCACGCTGATTGCTGATGAGGTCGAAGTCCGTGAGGGTGAGACCGAACTGCGCTCCGAGATCAGTGTGGTGGATACAGTTAACTACGAATTTTTTAAAGTCGTTTTTCCAGTCGGTATACCGAATGAGGTAACCGTGCGGGTAGACGCTCAAACCCTGTTCGAGAATGAGTTTGGCGCAGTTATGACACCGCCCTTTTCGCTCGATGATTTGATGCCGATGGATTACGTTCGTATCGAAGGTCAGGAGATTCTGAACAACGAAGTACTCGCTACAGTCATCAAGCGAAGAAGTCCGGAAAATGAACTCAAGCTTGAAGGACTGGTGGATGATTATAATCTGGGTGTTTCGATTACGATACTCGGGATTGAGTACGGTTTAGACGGTAGCACAAGCTATGATCCTTCACCGCCGAATATTATCATTGGCGACTTCGTGGAGCTGGAGGATAATAGCCCGAGTCCTCCGGACGGCATCGCGGACGAGATCGAGATAGAGTAAAAACTGTTTCCACGGAACTGGGTCCTCCGAATGCTACCCCGGAAACTGCACAGCAGTTGTTAGTCATCCGGGATAACATTCTTTTTTATTGCGGTCGTTGAGTCACCTTCATATTCAGGGTCAGTTTTTCCGGGCCACGATAAAGCGTAACCTGGATCTGCTCGTCGGGACGGTGAAGGGTTATCTGGTCGAGCAGGTCACGAATGCCGAGCACCGGCTTATCGTTGACCGCAACCACGATATCGCCGGCGCGAACGCCGGCCATATCGGCCGGGCTGTTGATAAACACGCCGACGATCAAGGCACCCTTGATGCCGGGATTTCCCGTCGCCATCGCCGCCTGCGCCGTTATCTCGGTGCCTTCCACTCCCAGCCAGCCGCGGGTGACTTTACCGAACTCGATAATTTGCTGCATGATGTCGAGCGCCAGCGAAATCGGTATCGCGAAGCCAATTCCCTGGGCGCCAACGGTCTGGCTGAAGATCGCGGTATTGATACCGATGAGTTCCCCGCGCGCATTGATCAACGCGCCGCCGGAGTTGCCCGGGTTGATGGCGGCGTCGGTCTGGATGAAATTTTCGAAAGTGTTGAGGCCGATACGATTGCGTCCGGTGGCGCTGACGATGCCCATGGTCACGGTTTGTCCGACATTGAGCGGGTTGCCGATCGCCAGCACGACATCTCCAACTCGAATCGTCTGCGCGTCGGCAATCCTGATGCCGACCAGTCCGGTAATCGGAACCTGCAGGATAGCGATGTCGGTATCCTTGTCTTCACCGATCAGTACCGCCTGGCTGCCGCGACCATCCGCCAGTGAAATCAGGATTTCATCGGCGCCGTCGATGACGTGCTGGTTGGTCAGAATATAACCGTCAGCGCCGATGATGACACCGGAACCCAGGTTGGTTTCACTATGGTTGCGCTGGCGTCGCTTGAGCTGGTCGCCGAAAAACTGGCTGAAAATCGGGTCGTCGAGTAACGGGTGCGACTTTTCGGTGACCGTCTTCGAGGTATAGATGGTGACTACCGACGGGGCTGACGAAGTCACCGCGTCGGCGTAGGAAAAAACCGCCGGCCCGCCAGCCGATACTTCTTGTCCGGGCGCTGGCGATGACGTCAGGAACGCCAGGATTTCAGCTTTGTTGCGGTCGCTGACAGTCACC
>JBATHL010000213.1:0-7235 GCA_049666745.1 Gammaproteobacteria bacterium | reverse complement strand
GCTCAAGTTAGTCGATTTAATGGAGCGGCTCGATTTACCCCATAAGCGCAAGGAAATCGAGCAAATTTCGCTGGTATTCGCACGCTGGATAATGAGTTACAACGGAACAATAAATTATCTGGAACCTCTAGTTAACGCGATAGCCCAGCTGGCCAACCTGATGCAGGAAAGAGAAGCGCTGCTGGCGCTGTCAGAATTGATTGCCGAAATCGTCAATCACTGCTCGCTGGAACTGAAAAAAGATCAGGACGACAACGAAGAACTCCGACCCTGGCGGCTACTACATATTAATCGCGGCATAGTGGCGACTCGTACCCACGACCTTGAGGTTATGAAGCAGGCCTTCGACGAATTCTTGATCTATCTGCCACAGGAAGCAACCGGTTTTTTCGCCGAGGGTATGAAAGAGATGGACGCGCTGGATTACCCGCCACATGTACGCAAGGTGATGGAGTTTTATTACCATCAAAACACTTCGATCAGCATTCACTAGAAATCCTGGGGCCTAGTTACATTCCAGGCTGACCAGGTACCCGCCGTACTTGCGAATATTGATTACGCCATTGTCCAGAATCAGGTACTGACCTTTGATCGCATCAAGCTTGCCTTCGACCAGCGGCTGTTTATCAAGGTTAAAACTATTCACCTTAACGGGGTAACTGAGGGCCGGATAGTCGAGATTAAGGATTCCGTCGGCGCTCGCGATTTCTTCCGCATCGGCGATCAATTCAGGATCAAGTTGTGCCTTTACCTGCGGCCAGATGGATTCGAAGACCTGGTATAAATCGATTACTTCGACCTCGTTTTTCAGCATGTTACGCCAGTTAGTCCTGTCGCTGACGTATTGCCTGAACGCATGTTCGATCAGACCGGCGTGGTAACGTTTCGACACCCGCAGAACAGGTATCGCCTGGATAGCACCCTGATCGATCCATCTGGTAGGCAGCTGAGTTTCGCGGGTAATGCCGATCTTTACACCGGAAGTATTGGAGAGATAGATGATATGCGGCCGCATGCAATGTGACAGTCCCCAGTCAGGTTGCCGGCAGGTCCCAAGGTGAAAATGACATTTCTCGGGGGACATGATGCACAGGTCGCACTGCGCAAGACCGCTAAAACACGGATAACAATATCCCTGGCTGAAACTTTTCCTGGTTACCCGCCCACAGTGGATACACTCGATTTGCTGCAGGTACTCAATTCTGACCTGCCTGCCCAGCCACTCGTTCAGGTTTACCTGCTGGCCACCCAGGTCAAGTCGATAGCTTACCGGACTGGTCGCCTCGGCAAACATTTTGTGCAGATTCCCCTGAAATTTCACTCATCACCCGTCAAGTCGGAAGACTGATTCGACGAGCGCCGTCAGCCCCACTTTTCGCCACCGGGGACTCTCATCGATAATATCGTTACGCTCCAGCAATTTAATCGAAAACGCATCTGCATAGTACTGGTAAACTTCGTCCGTCGGCACTGAAAATGGCGGCCCTCGCATTTCCGTCTGCTCATAATCGAGCGTAATCAGCAGCATCTTGCTTAGCGTTGGCACTATCGAGAGCATATGCTCGAGGTAACGGGGGCGATCCGGCGATTCCATCGCAATCAATGCGGCACGGTCATAAACCAGCTGACATGCGCGCAGATCCTCGCTGCGCAGATCAAAGAAATCACCTTGCAGCAGACGGATGTTTGCGGATTCGTAGATTGCGAAGCGGTCAGTTTCGGAACGCTCGAATTCGAGTGAATTTTCCGCGAAGAACGCTTCTATGGCGAGCTGCGAAAGTTCAATACCGATCACCTGGTAGCCATGCTGCGCGAGCCAGGCAATGTCCCGGGCCTTTCCACACAGGGGTACAAACACTGATGCAGCCGCGGGCAGGGCAAACTGTGCTAAATGCTTTTTTAGATGGCGATTAACGGTGCTTTCGTGAAAACCGATACGATTCTCTTTCCAGCGATCTAACCAGTGCTGATTATCTACCATCTACAGATACAATGAACTCGAAAAGGTTGCCTATTATAACCTGACCTTGACGCAGTTACGGCCGTTTTTCTTGGCCACGAACAATGCCATATCGGCACGCTTGATCATCGAGGCATAGTCGCCGGTATCGTCGGTAATTGCAGCCACCCCAATACTCAAGGTAGCGCTCTTCTCTCCATATGCAGTTTTGTAGCGTGCTTCGCCGACAAATTGCCGGATCATCTCGGCAAATTTTTCCGCCGCGTTCATATCAACCCTGGGCATTAACACGCTCAAGCCATTCTGGCCATAGCGTCCGAGAATATCCTTGTTCTTATCGACCTTGGTAAAAATGTACTTTACGATTGCGGCAAACACCTTGTAGGCAACCTGATCGCCGTCTTTTTCACGTAATTTCGATAACCCATCGACCTCAATGATCAGCACTGACAGAGGCTCACCCTCAACCGCAGCGGTACGATAACGGTCAACCGCGATCTTGTCTGCATTTTCGCGGCTCATCAGGGTGATGGTTTTCTTCGCCGATGCCTCTTCCTGTTTGAATTTGTCTACTACCTCCTGTGGCACCAGGGTCTGATCGGACTCAACAAAGCTGTGGTCCGTCACCTCCATATCCTTGCTTTCCGAATACGACGGTATGGAAGTATTAGTTGTATCTTCCGTCTTCTTTGGCCTGATCACCGGATCAGGTACCGTTTGATCCACAACCATCGCCGAGCTGCGCGTGGAGCGCTTGAAAATCAACATGGCCTGCGCGGCTATGCTGACACTGGCGATCATGTCCAGGTCATCAAAGGGCTCGCTGTCGCGGCGCAGACTAATCACCCCGAGCAGCTTGGAATCATTGAATACCGGCACATCGAGGCGATATGAAATGAACTGCTGTTTTTCCATACCCAGAAAACCTTTTACGGTTTCGTGTTCGGAGCTTACCGTGGCCTGGCGGGTCTGGGTTAACTTGCCAAGCAAATCTTCCGACCAATAGGTTTTATCATCATTCTCAAACAGTTCGCCTTCTACCTTGTCGGCAACCGGCTTGGGTCCCTGCCCCTCGAGCGAAGTAAGAATATAGGAGTCAAAGTTGATGACGGGGTCAAGATGCTTCTTCAGCAATGCGATCAATTCCTTGAAATCGAGAATCCCGCTCAAGGCCATATCCAGATCGATTAGCGTAAACGCCCACAGTTCCTGGCGATTGGTCATGCTCTTGTTGATTTCAGTTTCCAGGAACAACATGCGACGACCGCGTTCCGTCAAATAGCCAATATAGGCGCCGAGAAACACCGCGACACCCAGCAATACCGACACCAGCGGAATCCAGAAAGCCGAGACTTCGGTTATATACATCGCCAAAACGAATATGATCGCCAGAACAGCATTAATCCCGAAGGTCATGATCATGCGTACCGATTTCAAGCTGCCGAGCCAGACGGTAAGCAACACAAATTCCAGGGCGTGGTAGGCACTGTATTTTTGCAGGAACACTGCGCTAATTACGATTACCGTGGTCAGCACACCATTACCAATCAGGCGTAAATTGTGATGGTGAAGCTCGGGTGAAAAACGGCTCAGCAACAGGTTAGCCAGCGCCAGGGTTGCACATAGAAAGTAGCCATACATCGGCACCGCAACGTCGTGACCGAAGGCGCGATACTCGAGATAAGCGAAGGCAAGGCAGAGAATAAATAATGCAGCGAATGCAAATACGCTTGAGCTTCGACCCCGTTGCTCCTGCATATCCCGGTATTTGCCTTCGGTCTCTGCATTCTGGAACTGAATGCGAAACGATTTTTTATACCTGCTGATCAGGTCTTGCGACACTCTCGTTACCTTTTAAATGTGGTTTCCAAAAACATCCAGACTAATAATCCGGGTACTTCCAAATCATAATACTAAAGATTATTAGTCATTATTGTTCAGGCTTATGTATAGACCATTTTCCCATTCCCGGGTTGCAGTGCATTCCAGGGGTCCCGCAAAGCTTGCTGCGGCCAATGCCGGGGAATTCCCCTGAAAACAGGCGCACCGATGATGAGTATAGCGTATTTTCATAATTTTCAAAGGCTTATACAATCTTGCTCATATAATTATTAAGTTAAATTCCAGCACCTAAATTTTACTGTCATGCAGGCATAACCTGTGCCTATACTGTCGGCCTGCAAGCTTCAGACAACCAGTAGACATACGATGATCCAGTTGCTTTTCGATCAGCAATACCTGCTGTTCATATTAATCGCGTTCGCACTGATATTTTCTCTGACCTTTCACGAGTACGGCCATGGCAAGGTGGCGTCCCTGATTGGTGACGATACCGCTGAACGTGCCGGCCGATTAACCCTGAACCCCATTCCACATATCGACCCACTCGGATTGTTGATGGTGCTGGTGATCGGTATCGGTTATGCCAAACCGGTGCCCACCGATCCACGAAAATTTAATACCCGCTGGGGAATGCTGATGGTTGCCGCTGCCGGGCCCGGAATGAACCTGCTGCTGGCAATCGTCACCGTCAACTTGTACCTGATCGGCCAGAAGGCAGGCTGGACCCTGTTTGACAGCCAGGCCGCCCAATTCTTTTTTTACTATCTGCCATTGATCAACATGCTGTTGATGTTGTTCAATTTATTGCCAATCGGCCCGCTCGATGGCAGTTACATCCTGCCATACTTATTGCCAAAGGATATGGCGCTGAAATACCTGCAGTTTAACCAACGCTATGGGACTTATGCATTATTAGCCCTGATTGCACTCCATTTTATCGGCGTGCCGGTCTTTACTACGATCTGGAAGATTGGTGAGTTCATGCTGGGCATAGTCAGCTTTTTTTAATCTTTTAGTGAAAAGCCCGGGGTTTGATTAATTCGATAGTGGCTTCAGTGCTGCCCGGTTTGTCTTCACGGCGCAGCGGCAACAGGCTTGCGCCTGATGTGAAATCAAACACACGCTTTACCAGAATCGAATGTGATTCGTTAACCCGCTGTAGCCTGCCAACCACAGCCAGGAAGGGTTGCTGATCCACCTGGCGATAAAATCGAGTATAAACCTGCGGCGTAAACGCGAGATTAATAAAACCAGCTTCATCTTCCAGGGTGACAAACACCATGCCCTTTGCAGATCCGGGTGACTGTTTCACCAGTACCATGCCAAAAGCAAAAATATCGATATCGGCAGGTAATTCGTTCAGGCGCTGCGAAAGCGTGAACTTTTCAAGCGCAACCGGGTATGGCCATTGCTCGCTTTTGATCACTGCCACGGGATGTTCTCCCAGGCTTGTTTTAAATGCCCTGAAGTCTTTTTGAATCGATTCCAGTTTGGCTTCGGGTTTCCAGTCGATACCGTCATTGACAGAATCCAGCAGCGGTTTATAAGGTGCAGCTTCAGATTTCCACAGTGCGTCCGAACGCGAATCACCAAATTCACTGAATACATTGGCTGCCGACAATGCCGTGATTTCATCTCGCGCCAGTTCACAATCACGGGTGAACTGTTCGAAGTTATGCCAGCCCCCGGATTCACTGCGCTGCTGAATAATTTTGGCCACGGCCGATTCGGCGAGACCATTGACCAGGCGAAATCCAAGTCGAATGGCATAACGCTGCCGTGATCCGGATTGTTCGAGCTGATGATCCCAGTTCGATTTATTCAGCGATACCGGTAATAGCTGAATACCTTCGCGTTTCGCTTACTGTAAAAGTGCGTGTGGTGAGTAAAACCCCATTGGCTGCTAGTTTAAAACCGAAATGTAAAACGCGGCCGGGAAATGACATTTAAGGTAACAGGAAGCGTAGGCGATCAACGAAAACGAAACCGCATGCGACTCGGGAAAACCATACTCGGCAAAACCTTTCATCTGCCCGAGAATCTGTTCGGCAAATTCAGGTTTAATGTCATTATCACGCATGCCCTGTTCCAGCTTGATCAACAGGGGATTCAAGTCGCGATTAAAGTCCTTGATTCCCCAGGAACCAATTTTCTTGCGTAATTCGTTGGCCTCTCCTGCAGTGAAATTACCGACTGCAATCGCGATACGCATTGCCTGTTCCTGGAAAATGGCGATCCCCAGGGTTCTTTGCAGTATCGGTCGTAATCGCTCATCCGGATAAGTAACCGGCTCGAGCCCATCACGCCGTGCGAGATAGGGATGAATTACCTCACCCTGAATCGGTCCCGGTCGAATAATTGCAACTTCAATTACCAGGTCGTAGAAACAGGCTGGTTTCAGGCGCGGCAACATTGACATTTGCGCACGTGATTCGATCTGGAAGGCACCCACCGTATCGGCCTTCTGGATCATCTGGTAGGTTGCCTGGTCGTCATCTGGAATCGAATCCAGGCTGAGGTGCTTGCCATGGTAGAACTCGATATAGTCGAAACATTTTCGCATCGCGGAGAGCATGCCGAGACTCAGGATGTCGATCTTGAAAAAGCCAAGTGCCTCGATATCTTCCTTACTCCACTGAATCACACTACGCCCCTGCATCGTCGCCGGCTCTTGCGGTAGCAGGCAATTCAGCGGCTTGTCGGCCAGCATAAAGCCACCTGAGTGAATCCCCAGGTGACGCGGGAATCCATGCAGCTTACCACTCAGTTGCAACCACAGTTTCCAGCTGATTTTCTGCGCCCGTGGATTATCATTTTCATAATCATTCTTCAGCGCCATAACGATATTCTCGGTACCGCTGCCACGAAAATATCGACTCGAGGCAATCTTCGACATTTGCTGTAACAGTTGGTCATCAACGCCTAATGCCTTACCCACTGCGCGCAATGATCCCTTGCCTCTGAAGGTAACGACATTAGCCACCATTGCCGCGCGATCGCGGCCGTAGCGTTGATAGATATACTGAATCACTTCTTCACGGCGTTCATGTTCAAAATCAACATCGATGTCAGGTGGATCACCGCGCTCCATACTGACAAAGCGTTCGAACAGCAATTCAAACTGATCCGGATTGACCGAAGTGATGCCAAGCACGAAACAAACACTGGAGTTTGCTGCCGACCCCCGACCCTGGCAAAGAATCTGCTGTTGCCTGGCCCAACTGACGATATCCCAGACTGTCAGGAAATAATCGGCAAAATTGAGTTTCTCAATCAACTCCAGTTCATGTTCGATTTGCCGCAGAATCCTGCCGGATGGCTGGTGGTTGAATTTCTCCTGCGTCGCCTGTAGCACCAGCAGCTGCAAATACGACTGGGCATCATGCCCCTGCGGGATCATTTCCCCGGGATAGTGATATCCAAGCTGATCGAG
>JBATHL010000212.1:0-6773 GCA_049666745.1 Gammaproteobacteria bacterium | reverse complement strand
ATCGGTAAAAGTTCGTTGAGCGCTGTGTCTGCTGGAAAGTTTTCCAGCTCCACGATCCGGACGAGTTCCGGATACAGCCGTAGCGTCCATTCATCTGCCTGACTGGTTGGGCGAGTAACTGCCGCGCTAACAGATTCATCTTGCTCAAAATGCCCGGTTTTATCGGCTGTCACTACGATAAGCTGCTCGGGTTCTACGCCCATCGAGATTTTATGCATGGCAAGCGCCGTCAAATCCGGATTAACCGCTACAGAGTTGTTAACCGTTGGTTCGCCCTGATAGGAATTGGGCAGTTGCAGTGGCATGAGGCATGCAGTAACGACGATGAGCGTCAGTGCGCTAGTCTTGATTGTATCCATAACCTTCATCTTAGATTAAAGGGGGTCCTCTCCACTGAGGAGAGGACCCGATTTAGCAGTTAAAACTACTCAATCTCGAAGCAACTTTCGATTGCGCTTTTGTTGCCGGGAACTTCGTCTTTATTGTTAATTCTGACCAGAACCTCGTACTTGATTTCATCACCGAAGGCCAGGAAAGCCGGGGGGACTTCCCACGAAGTGGTTGTTGGCGGCACGACTGCAGTCGCTTTTTGGTCAGTTTCGTCGATTTCGACAACAACCTCGTAGTATCGAACATCATCCGTTATATCGACGCCGGGTGTGCCCAATTCGGCATGCGACATCGTGACTGCTGGCCATGCGATAGTTACGCCGTCCGCGGCCATTGCAGCAGTAATCACGGGAACGTCGGGGCAAGTGTCTCTCTCGTCCAGATCTTCGGGATCGCAAGTACAGGCACCCTCAGGGTCGGACGTTCCATCGGCGGTTGCTTCAGGAGCGGCCGGGATTATATGCGACAACCAAACCTCGCTTTCCCGTTCTTCTCCATCGAGTGTAACACCTTCGATATCATATTCGCCTTCCGGGAAACGCCTGAAGAATTTGTCAGGATCCAGTTCATCGAAGGTAGGTTCCGCGCTTTCGAAGAAAAGCTCGGTCAGGCCCTGGCGCTTCAAGCGTCCTCTGACTATTACATGCAGCATCTTACGATCACGCGGATCTTCGATTTCGAGATATTTCCACTCATCGCCATCGATCTTGCCGTGAATGCCGAGGTCGCCGTCGGTGTCGTTCAGCTCGAAGAACAGCCTGCCTTCTTCGAATGGAATTTCATCCTCATCGTCGTGATCCCAGGCTAGACCCACCGTGGGTGTGGCCACGAATGCGGCGCTTAGTGCCAAAACGGGTAAGTTCAAATATTTCATTTCAGTATCTCCTCTGCTTGTGTGCAGTCATCACAGGTCATCCTGTAATGCACAATCCTAGGCAGAGGGTCTGAATTAACCCTGATTAAAAACTGAAGATTTACTGAATGTGTAGCGCTGGCTAGAAGTTGATGTAGCCGTTAAGAAAAACACCGTCGTACTCCAGGTCTGTATCTGCTGAGTCGACGTTATCCAGATCGAGGGAGAAATGCTTGTAACCACCCTCGATACCGAGGCCGGTGCCCGATTCATAGCCCATCATGATGGTAGAGTCCTGCGCGCTGCTTTCGCTAACACCCAGATCGATAACATCGGCATTGATGTTGGCACCAACATAAAGGCCATCTAGCGGCAGGTCGAAGCGCGCAGACAGATACAGCAACGGTATAGTCTCATCGACAGATACTGCACTGCTGGTCTCGCCAGCAAACGATACCTCACCATCCAGACGCTTCACATCGACTCCCAGATCGAGGTCCACCCAGTTATCGAGTAGCTGGTAATAGAGTACGATATCGTCGTGGGAGAGATCGAAAGCAGAGCTTACCTGATTGCCCGAGCTAAAGGTTTCACCCTGAAGACTCGTATCTGAATCGAGGTGAGAGCCCTGGTATCTGATATTGGGTAGCGCGGTAATCGGATGCTCGAGGATAAATGTCATCGATGACTGTTCGGGGTTGTCGACATCGAGATCATCAATCAGGTCAATGCTATCAGAGCCATTGTTGTCGAATGAACTGGTGGTTGCCGATTCCCAGTGGCTGGCGCCAATATTGAGACCGATAAATTCCGCTTCGGCCGTACCAATCGTCAGCCACAACAATGCTGAGATTGAGAAAACACGGCTTGTACGGGTTATCTTACTCATAGAAATCGTGTTGAGACCTGATTTTTTTGAAAGAATGACATTAGTATAGTCTAGCATTTTAAAAGGTCTCAAAAATACCGATACACCCCTGGTTGGCCCGCTTTGCAAACTAAGTCACAAAAGCATAATTGCTTAGTCGGGCGCGTAAATTCCACCCAGAATAGCGCTACGTCGCGCCCTTGTGACCTCCGGGATATTACCGCTGCGCAGGTTAATGCGCTCGCGTGCGAGCCAGGCAAATGCCACCGCCTCGACAAAATCAGGGTCCAGGCCAAGCGCATTGGTGGTTGCAATGCCACATTGCGGGAGTTTTTGGGCGAGGCGTTCGAGCAGATACTGATTATGGGCTCCGCCCCCACAAACGAAGCAATTTGCCGGTAATTCAGGTAACCCCGACAGGGCATTGGCAATCGTAGTTACGGTTAGTTCGACCAGTGTTGCCTGCACATCATTTGGTGCATATTCATCGCGCAGAAAGCCCATCAACCAGTTCGAGTTGAAGTATTCGGTGCCGGTAGATCTGGGTGGTTCCAGGCGAAAGTAATCTTCTGTTGCGACCATGTTTTCGAGCAGCTTATCGACGACCTGGCCACTACGCGCCCAGACTCCGGCTTCGTCAAACGGGGATTTTTGATGTGCCTCGTTCCAGTAGTTTAGCAATGTGTTGCCAGGCCCGGTATCGAAGCCGATTACCGGCTGGGCTGGATCGCTGGGCAGATAAGTGATGTTGGCTATTCCGCCGATATTTATCAGGGCTCGATTTTCGTCGTCCGATCGAAACAGGAATCGATGAAAGGCCGGTGCCAGCGGCGCTGCCTGGCCACCAACAGCTATATCCTTGCGCCTGAAATCGGCAACCGTGGAAATGCCGGTAAGCGCGGCAACTCGATTAGGATCTCCAATTTGTGCGGTGAAAGCTGTGGCGGAGTCAGGACTGTGACGTATTGTCTGTCCGTGGCAGCCTATGGCAACAATGTTCGCGCGGTCGAGCGAGGCGAGTTCTAACGCCTGGTTAACCGATTCGGCGTACAGTTCGCCCAACTCTGCATCCAGACCATACAAATTATCCAGCGTGGTAGTTTCTGACTGGCACAGACTGTGCAGGCGCTGGCGCATCGATTCGGTGTAGGGGGTTGTGCTGCAGTGGAGCAAGCGCGGTGGGAAATCATCGAAATCAGCGATCGCGACGTCGATCCCGTCAAGGCTGGTGCCGGACATCAGGCCGAGGTAAATCCCGCTGCCTGGGTTTCGGATCACTGTGAATTGTCGGCCAATGTGCGATCCATCAAGCGCAACATCGACAGATAGACCTGGGTATTCTCTTTGAAGTGGGAGAGATAGGATTCATGCACCGGTTTGGCTTCGGGCAGCCTGACCGTCAGCGGGTTACGATGTACCCCGTTGACCCTGAATTCGTAGTGCAGATGTGGCCCGGTAGCCAGGCCGGAACTGCCGACATAGCCGATGATTTGACCCTGTTTGACTTTCTTGCCGCTGCGAGCACCTCTTGCGTAGCGGTGTAAATGACCGTATGCGGTGTTGTAGCGACCGCCATGTCGAATCACGATCAGGCGACCATATCCACCCTTCTTGCCGGCGAAGATTATCTTGCCATCTCCGGATGCACGCACCGGGGTTCCACGCGCGGCGGCATAATCCACGCCTTTATGTGAGCGCCACTTGGACAATACCGGATGCCAGCGATTTTTGCTAAAACGCGAGCTGATACGGCGAAAATCGACCGGGCTGCGCAGAAAAGCCTTGCGCATGCTTCTGCCGTCCGGGGCATAATAATCACTGTCTCCTGTCGGGTCGGTATAGTAGACCGCACGGTAGGTCTTGCCATTGTTGATGAACTCCGCTGACAAGATGCGTCCGTTGCGAATTTTGACGTCGTCTTTGTAGAGTTCTTCGTAGACAATACCGAAGCGGTCGCCGGCTCGTATATCCAGGGAGAAGTCGACATCCCAGCCAAAAATCGCAACCAGGTCCATAATGACATCCTCAGGGATATCGGCGTTGGCTGCCGCTTCAAACAGTGAGGTGTCGATCTTGCCTTCGCGATAAACCGGATATGCATCGAGCTGATAATTGATGATCTGGCTGCTGAAAGTCTGATCCTCGAGCCGCTTGATTAACAGGGTTCGGGTAATATCCGGGATATATTTCATCTGCCGCAGCTTGCGGTTGTCATCGAGTAGCAGCTGGATTTCCTGGCCTGGTTTGATGTAACGCAGCTTTTTGGTCTGTTCGTTTAATTTGGCTATTTGATGAGTTGTGGTCGAAGAGATGCCCTTTTTGGCAAATATCGATGCCAGGGTATCGCCCGATTTAATGATTACGCTTTCCCATGGTCTGGTTTCGATTTCACTCGCTACCGGCGCGTCATTCTGTTCTAGTGGCACCTCGGATTCAGGTAGTGGCAGTGAATAGTGTAATCGAGCCAACTTGGGGGTAGAATCCGCAGCCTTGGCCGTGGGCTGCCAGTTCGACACACTGAATCCCAGCAACATTACAATGGTCGAAATCAGTAGCAATTTGACCAGTGGATTGAGGTGTTTGGTAGAAGCAACAGGCACAGAGTTTTCCGGCCGGGTAAGGCAGGCGCGGTCAGATTTGAAATCAAGATCTTGAAAACTCATGAGGTTATTGGTTTAAGTTATTGGTTAAATTGAGATAAAAGGGCAACATAGTATCTCCAGACAGGTATATAGCATGTTTTTAGAAAAAGATGCAATGCAGCATATAAAACGAGGGTGTGATGAAATCCTGCTTGAGGCTGAATTGCAAGAAAAATTTAAGCGTGGCAAGCCTCTGAGAATCAAGGCTGGCTTCGATCCCACCGCACCGGATCTGCACCTTGGGCACACCGTTTTGATCAATAAGATGCGCCAGTTCCAGGAACTAGGGCACCATATAATGTTCCTGATCGGTGACTTTACCGGAATGATCGGGGATCCCAGCGGCAAATCGGCTACGCGTCCCGCGCTGACCCCCGAACAAATCCAGCAAAATGCGCAAACCTACCAGGAGCAGGTATTTAAGATCCTGGATCCCGATACCACCGAAATTTGTTTCAATTCTACCTGGCATGGTCCTCGAACCTCCGCCGACATGATTCGGCTTGCGTCGCGTCATACAGTGGCACGGATGCTTGAGCGTGACGACTTTGCCAGGCGCTACAAAAACAATCAGTCAATATCGATACATGAGTTTCTTTATCCGTTAGTGCAGGGCTGGGACTCGGTTGAAATGCGGGCTGATGTCGAGCTCGGTGGTACCGACCAGAAATTTAACCTGCTGGTTGGCCGGGAATTAATGAAGGCTGAGGGTATGGAGCCGCAGGTGATACTTACCATGCCGATTCTTGAGGGACTCGATGGCGTACAGAAAATGTCCAAGTCACTGGATAACTATATCGGCATCGAAGATGCGCCGACTGAAATGTTTGGCAAGCTTATGTCGGTTAGCGATGATTTGATGTGGCGCTACTTCGAATTGTTGAGTTTCCGACCAATGACTGAAATTGAGCAGTTCCAGCGAGACATCGGGGATGGCGCAAATCCCCGTGATATAAAATTCCTGCTGGCCGAAGAGATAGTTACACGCTTCCATGATGCAAAGTCCGCCGCAGCGGCCAGGCAGGATTTTATCAATCGTTTTGCCAAAGGTGCGCTGCCGGATGATATGCCCGAAATCACCCTCACGCTCGAGCAGGAAATGATTGGAATCGCCGCACTGTTGAAGCAGGCAGGTCTTACCACCAGCACTTCAGAGAGTTTCCGTATGATTCAGCAGGGCGCGGTCAAACTCGATGGTGAAAAAGTATCGGATCGGGGGCTGGAACTGGCAAAGGGCGTGGTTGTTATCGCGCAGGTTGGTAAGCGTAAATTTGCCCGCATAACGCTCGCCTGATAAAACTCGAATTTAGTGCTTGACGCGATATTTTTACTGCCTATAATGCGCGCCTCGTTGAGTCGAACAGATCCAGGTGTGTAACCGCTGTTTCGGGTCATCGAGGGACATTAAACAGCCCCTGAAAATCAGGCAGATTACGACTCGTCAGTATTTCTTTAAATAAATACTGAAGAAGTCGTTGACGCCATGTAAAAAGGGCTTATAATGCGCGCCTCGCTTTTAGAAACAACCCGGTGATTTAACGATTTCCGGCACTGCGAGGCGGCTCTGAAAAGGGCCAAAAAAAACCACCGGGCGTTCCCCGGTGAAAGCGATCTTTAACAATTGATTAGGTAATTTGTGTGGGCACTCATGTCAATGATGATACTCGTATCATTACGATTTGAGTGACCAAGAACTTTAACTTACGTTAAATAAGTCGAGGTTACTCTCTTCAAAAAAGTTACACGGAGCTATCCGTAAATAGTTTTAAACTGAAGAGTTTGATCCTGGCTCAGATTGAACGCTGGCGGTATGCTTAACACATGCAAGTCGAACGGTAGCAGCAGAGCTTGCTCTGGCTGACGAGTGGCGGACGGGTGCGTAACGCGTGGGAATTTACCTTGTAGTGGGGGATAGCCCGGAGAAATCCGGATTAATACCGCATAATCTCTACGGAGCAAAGTGGGGGATCTTCGGACCTCACGCTATTAGATGAGCCCGCGTTAGATTAGCTTGTTGGTG
>JBATHL010000211.1:0-7841 GCA_049666745.1 Gammaproteobacteria bacterium | reverse complement strand
ACACAGTATTCCCTGGTTGCCGACATCAGCTTGTTCCATGCAGCCGATTCTGACCGCAGCTATGTTATTGTTGCCTGTTATGACTCATTCAGATCTGACACACGGCGTAGCCAGGGGCGCGTCAAGTTATTGCGAGCAAGGTGGATAAGTTGGAAATTTCAACGCTCAGCGAACAGCGCTGTCATCTCGGTGAAGGGCCGTTATGGGATCCCGTTGCTGCGGCGCTCTACTGGATCGACAGCTTCGGTCCGAGGTTGTATCGAAATGATTTTAACAGCGGCGAAACGCAATCCTGGGATCTTCCCGGTAAAACTGTGGGCAGTATCGCAGTACGCGCCCAGGGTGGCTTGATACTGGCGATGGATCAGGGCTTTTATGCTTTCGATCAGGCTAGCGGTCAAACCGAATTGATTGCACAACCGTTAGCGGGCCGGGATGGTTTGCGCCTCAACGATGGCAAGGTGGATCCCTACGGCGGGTTTGTGGCGGGTGCGATGAACATCGATTACACGCGCAGCGAGAATTGTGCGATGTATCGCCTGTCTGCGGAACTTGAAGTCAGTGAAATCCTGGATGGTTTCATCTGTTTTAATGGACCCTGCTTCAGTGCCGATGGCGACTATTTGTATGTGACTGGTCGGGAAGAGGGCGTGATCGAGGTATTTGATTACGGTAGTACGCAGAAACCTCGCAATGGTCGCGTATTGATCGACCACTGCAACCCTGATGGTGCAACCGTGGATGAGGATGGCTTCATCTGGAGCGCCCAGTGGGATGACCAACGCGTGCTGCGGATTTCGCCCCAGGGGACGATTGATACGCAACTGGAGTTTCCCGGCCAGATTGTCAGTAGCGTTATGTTTGGCGGGCCGCAACTTGATTTGCTGTATGTCACTACAATCGGTGACGAGGTGCACGGCGTCGCGCCGAGCGCTGCGGCGCCGGGCAGGGTGCTGGTGGTTGCGGGAACCGGTTTTCGCGGTCGAGCGGAACCCGTGTTCACGGGGTAAGCCCGGGTACGGCTAATGGAAAAACCAGTAACCGGCGACAATCGCCATGGTAATTCCGGCGAGGTCAGCGATTAAAGCACAGCTAATCGCATGGCGGACATGTTTGATACCGACGCTACCGAAATAAACCGCCAACACGTAGAAGGTTGTTTCGGTGCTGCCCTGCATAATGGCGGCAACCGTTGCCGGAAACGAATCCACGCCGAACGTGTTCATGGTTTCGAGCATCATGCCGCGAGCACCGCTGCCACTGAGTGGTTTCATTAACGCGGTTGGCAATGCCTGCACAAAATCAGTATTGATGCCGATTGCAGCAAACAGGTTTTGCAATATCCAGACGGCACCGTCGAGGACCCCGCTGGCACGTAACAAGCCGATTGCAACCAGCATCGCGACCAGGAAAGGAATCAGCTTGATTGCAACTTCAAAGCCCTGTTTGGCGCCGTCGATAAAATCGTCGTAGACATTGTTTTTCTTATACCAGCCCCAACCCAGAAACAACATGATCACGGCAAACAGCAACAGGTTACCCAGCAAAGACGAGTTGCTTGACATTTGTTCGGCAGGCAGGCTGACCAACCAGCTACCAAGCCCGGCCAGTAAGAGCGCAAATCCGCCCAGGTATGACAGAACCACGCGGTTCAGCAGGTTGATTTTCTGCATCCAGGAAACGGCCAGCAGGCCAGCGAGGGTAGAAGCGCTGGTGGCGAGTAAAATCGGAATGAATACCGCGGTCGGTTCGGCCGCACCCTGTTGTGCACGATAAAGAAAAATCGTAACCGGCAGCAGGGTTACCGAAGAAGTGTTTAACACCAGGAACAGGATCTGCGCGTTACTCGCGGTATCGGACTGCTGGTTCAGCTCCTGTAAATCCTGCATTGCGCGTAAGCCCATTGGAGTTGCCGCGTTATCGAGCCCCAGCATATTCGCGGCAATGTTCATGGTCATGCTGCCATGTGCCGCATGGCCACGTGGAACGCCCGGCATCAGCTTTAGAAACAGGGGTTCGAGAACGCGCGAGAGTATCTGGATCAGGCCCGCATTTTCCGCGATTCTGAAAAAACCCAGCCACAGGCACAACACGCCAATCAAGCCGATCGAGATTTCTACGCTGAGTGCCGCCATATCGAAGGTTGACTGCATCAGTGCGCTGAATACCGCGCCCTGGCCCTGCACCAGCCATTGATAGAGTGCACCGATGAATGCCGCGGCAAAGAACCCGAACCAGATATGTGCGAGCATTCAGATCATCCCGCGTTAGAGACTAAGCCGTCGCGTATTCTGATCCTGTTCACAGGCCTCCCACATTTCGATGAAATCATCATAGTAAGACCTGCATTCAAGTTTGTTATCCAGCTCGTAGTAGCCTTCGTAACGTTCGGGATTACGGATTCGCATATAGGCGCTGTCATCGGCTATCAGCCAGCTCTCTCTGAAATTGCGATGCTCCGTGGTTACTGTGAGGCGAATCTGTACGAAGCTGGGTAGTCTCTGAGCCAGGTGAATCAGGTGATGCCCCTGGTTGGCGGCGACGCGCGTGTCGTGGGCGATGATACGGATGTCGGCATTGCGGTTGCCGGTCACCAGCGCGGATAAGTGATCATAGATTTCCTGATCATTGTAAAGCTCTGCCTCGAGCTTTTGCGTGACGAGGTAAACGCGACGCATGGAGCCGAGGATGAGGGTCCTTGCGGCCTCCTTGCAGTCGCTACGGCTAGATAATATTATGCTTGAACTATCATCCATAAGTAATTGATATTTATAGTTAATCGATTGCTGGTATTATTGCACCATTCGATGCCATCTCGATCAGCAGGGCTTCAAAGGGTTCGACTTCGATGCATGCATTGATCAGTGCGGCCGACCACTCGCGATGATCACATAACTGTTGCAGCTGTTCGAGAACTTTCTCGCCCTGCGGTAATTCATGCACCCGGCCATTATAATAAACTTCAATGCTATTCCCGGAGCGATGATAAAACATGCGGGTTTCCGGGTGTCGCAGCCAGGCACTGGATTGCAGGTCAGAAATATAAACCGGCTGATCAGTATTATCAGGTAATGCAACCGGGCTATCGGAGAGCATTTTACCGACCGCATCCTGCCACAGGCTGTGCGATTGCTGCAGCAATTCGGTTGCCAGGGATTTAAATTTTTCAATTTCGGTATCGGTAATTTCAGCATGATGACGATCGAGCTCAAGATCCGTATCAGTATAACGTTCGACCTGGTTGCCGAGGCGTTCCGATTCCAGCGCAAATGACTCCAGCGCACTCGCCGCGGTCGGCGCTCGAAATCCGATTGAATAGGTCATGCAGCGATCAAGTGCGATGCCGTGATGAGCGAAACCGGGGGGCAGATAGAGCATATCGCCCGGATTCAGAACCAGCTCCTGATCCGGAATGAAATGTTTCAGGATGGCGAGTTCGAGGCCGGCAATCAACTCGGGCTGCTCGCTGCGGGAATCGCAAAATTGCCAGCAACGCGAACCCATGGCCTGTAACAGAAAAACATCGTAGGCGTCGACATGTGGGCCCACCGAGCCATCCTTTGGCGCATAACTGATCATTAAATCATCGACCCGCCAGTCCGGAATAAAACGGAACTGATCGAGCAGGTCGGTCAGTTCAGGTAGCCATTTCTCACATTCCGACACCAGTAACGAGTAATGGGTTTCGGGCAGGTCGAGGAAGTCCTGATCCTCAAACGGCCCGTAGCTTACCTGCCAGGGACCCGCCGCTGAATTTTCTATTACCAGGCGGCAGTGGACGTCTTCTTCGCAGGCCAGGCCAGCGAGTTCTTCAGGGCTCACCGGGGACTCGAAATCGGGAAAAGCATTGCGTATCACGCAGGGTTTCTTCTGCCAGTACTGGCTGACGAATTCTGCGCTGTTAAATCCTTGTAATTGCCACATGATGTCTAGATGGTTTTTGCCTGTTTTACGGCGTTACCGATATAGCTGGCCGGGGTCAGTTTGACCAGTTCCTGTTTCGCTGCGGCTGGAATTTCCAGCGCCTCGACAAATTCACGTACTGCCTGGGCATCGATTTTTTGTCCGCGTGTCAGCGCTTTGAGTTTTTCGTAGGGCTGCTCGACGCCATAACGGCGCATCACCGTCTGGATGGGCTCAGCGAGAACCTCCCAGTTGTGTTCGAGGTCAGCACTCATCGCGTCGGTATTGACTTCGAGCTTGCCAATCCCGCGTTTGAGTGAATCGAGCGCAATCAGGACATGACCAATGCCGGTGCCGAGGTTACGCAGCACTGTAGAATCGGTCAAATCGCGTTGCCAGCGGGAAATGGGTAACTTTTGCGCGAGGTGCGTGAACACGGCATTGGCGAGACCGAGATTACCCTCGGCATTTTCGAAATCAATCGGGTTCACCTTGTGCGGCATGGTTGATGAACCCACCTCGCCGGCGATTGTTTTTTGCCTGAAGTAGCCAATCGAGATGTAACTCCAGCAGTCACGGCTGAAATCAATCAGGATCGTATTTAGTCTCACCAGCGCGTTGAATAGCTCGGCAATATAGTCATGTGGTTCGATCTGGGTTGTATACGGATTCCAGTCAATTCCCATTGACTCAACAAACTGTCTGCTGATCTCGGGCCAGTCGATTTCGGGGTAGGCACTCAGATGCGCATTATAATTGCCCACCGCGCCGTTGAATTTGCCGAGCATTTCGACTGCTGCTATTTGCTCTAGCTGGCGGCGCATACGATGCACTACGTTGGCAAACTCCTTCCCCAGGGTTGTCGGCGAGGCTGGTTGTCCATGGGTACGGCTCATCATCGGGATGGCGGCGTATTGATGGGCGAGATGATTGATCATTTCCAGCACTTCGTTGACCATTGGCAGCAATATCTGGTCGCGCCCGGATTTCAGCATTAACGCATGCGACAGGTTGTTAATGTCTTCCGAGGTGCAGGCGAAGTGAATAAACTCGGACACGGCGTTCAGCTCGGCATGGTCGGCTACCTGTTCTTTCAGGTAGTACTCCACCGCCTTGACATCATGGTTGGTTGTTTTTTCGATCTCCTTGATGCGTTCTGCCTGGGTGGGATCGAAATTTTGCACGATTGAATCGAGTAATGTATTGGCGGCGGCGGAGAATTGCGGAACTTCGCTGATATCGGCGGTTCGTGACAGGGTTTGCAGCCATCGAACTTCAACCATTAAACGATGATAGATCAGGCCATATTCGCTGAAAACAGGGCGCAGGCTTGCAGTCTTTGCGGCATAGCGACCATCAATTGGAGAGATCGCGGTGAGGGAGTCTAATTGCATGAATCAAGGGCAGAATTAAAGAGGGTATTTTACACAAAACTGAGGCGCTGGTAACGGCATTACCAGTGAGAAATCGAGTTAGATTTTGCGCGTCCTAATCGGTGGCGCTGAAGGCTTCGTGTTTGAATATCAGCCGTTTGGCTTTTTCGTAGGAGGCTTCCGGGATAACGGTTTCGTCCTTGAGACGCCGTAATTCCTGTAATTCCCGCGCCAGGAACTTATTCTGGTTAAAGCCTTTGGCGGTTTTGCACTTGTTTATCTGCATGACGAACTTGGTGATAAAACTGCGGAAACTGTCGGTATCGGGGTTTTTATTTATCACTTCCACCAGTTTTATTTTGCCGTACTGGGTGCGGAAAAACACGGTGTCACGGGAATAGTAGAAAAAGGCCATCAAAGTCATCAATGCAACCACGGTAGTGCCAATGAAAAGCCCGAGAAAAGTCACCGACGATGTTTCAAGCCAGCCCGTAAACACGAGCACTAAATCCAGCACCCACAAGGCCAGGCTTGCGTAGAGCCACTTCCACCTGACGGTGCGGACTCGAAATGGTCGTGGATCCAGGTAAGCGAGATCGATGCGGTACTTGAATTTGCGTTGATGCTTGTTTTTGATCGATTGATAACAATGGGTATCGTTGAAAACCGTTATTTTGCGGGATATCCCTTGCAGCTTGTTGACTTGCGCAAACTCGAAATTGACATGTTCGACCGGAATCCGGTCATTATCCGAAAAATTGGTCGTGTTATCGTCTTCGAAAGGTTCAAGATCGATTTCGTCAGATTCAATGTTTACTTCGGTCATTTAGAAAGGTTTTTTTTGGCACAATACAGATTAAAAGTAGCACAATTGCTGATTATTACTCATGTTCATTGAGTTTTTTTCGACAAACGGAATTTCGGCATAGTTCGAGCATTGCGAAACCATGTTTTTCGGGTCAGGTTGTGCGGGCTTGCTGATTCGGGATTAAGCGGGCAGGGGAGGCGTCCCCCTGCTATTGGTGCGCTACATACAACGGCGATAGCCGTCATAAATTAGCGAAACAGGTAAATCGGGCTCGACCACGAATAGTGACCATCTTCATGGGTCACCCGCACGTAAAGCGCATTGTCGTGCTGGTTTACCAGTTTTATCTCACGTTCTATTTTTATCGCGTTATGCGGGTTGTGGTCGGGCAGGCGAAATACTCGGATGCGTCGCTCGATGCCGCCATTTTCGAAGATCAACTCTTCGTGCCCGATATCCTGGAGCTTGATTTCCTGCTGGATGAGGGCGGTATTGATTATCAGGCTGCCGGCGTCGCGATCCTTCAACATCGCTTCGAAACCGCCGAATCCGCCGGTGGTGAGAGCGCTCCAGTCTATACGCCCGGCGGCAGATTGCTCAAAGCGTTTGTCGAGGTTATAGCGATTGATCGGCGTCAGTGATTCGAAGCTATTATCGGTAAGCTCGGCATAGCCATCCCAGATCGTTTCGCGGCCGCGGCCACGGTACTCGGAACCTTCCCAGATAACGCGAATGCGCCGGCCCAGCTCAGCTTCGCTATAGGGGCGAAAAACTTCCAGGGTTTCAAGGCGGTTACGAATATCGATGCGTTCGATCGGGGCGCTACTGCGGACGTCAATCGTAAATTTGACGCTATCGTCGGCGGTGCGCAGTATATCCCCCATCATGGCGCTGTGCGTGGATTCCGAGCCGACGTCACCAAGCCTGGGATCGTCGGCAAAGAGTTCCGCGGGGTTACTGAAGCTTACCCGTGTGTCGAGAATGACGCGATTTCCAGTGGTACCGTAATGATGACGTTTGCGCAGGCCCTGCATGATGCCGGCGCGGGTAAAGGCGGGGGCCAGCACGCAGGTGAGCCCGCCGTAGGCGCCAAACTTGGTCGAGCCGGGGTGTGATGCGCCCGGACGCCCCTTGTGCCCGTCGGAATTGGAAACAATGCCTACCCGGTAACCCTGTTCGAATGCGTCATGCAGCAGCCATTCGAAGGTGCCCCAGGCAGAGTGCACTTCGACCGCCTTTTCGAGACGTTGGTCGTGCGCAACCCTGATATCGGCGTAGCGTCCGCCGATATGCGCGAACACGGTACAGTCTTCGTCCTTCAGTGCCGTGAACAAGTCGCTGGCCGAGGTGGCATCGGTATCGATATCGGCCAGGTCGTCGACCAGGGCGTGCGATGAGCGGTGTATCTGCCGGCCTTCGTGCATGTGTAACACGTTGCGGTCGCCGCCGAGGCCGGTATTGCCCGACCATTCCCAGCCGGGAAACACGATGAAGCGGCCGTCTGCAGTGAATTCTGCGGATAATTCGTTGAGCCAGTGCCAGAATTCGGTGGTGATCTGAAAATCGTTGCCCTGGTGCACACAGATGTCGAGAAATGCCTTGTCACGCGCAAAATCGTAAAAGTCACGCGCCGAGTTGGTGCCAATGGTTTCTTCGGACTGGCCATGTAAATCACCCCAGTAGGGCAGCAGGTCTGATTTGTCAACGCAGCGACAAGGGTTGGAGCAGGTTACCGGATTTCCGTCATTATCGAGCAG
>JBATHL010000210.1:0-1728 GCA_049666745.1 Gammaproteobacteria bacterium | reverse complement strand
CCTATTACCAGGTCTTCCATAGCGGTAGCAAGGTTGTCTACATGGTGGTCAAGAAGCCGAGCGCCTGACCGGCACGGCGCCGATTCACTGTGGAAAGTGGCTGCCTTCGGCCGCTTTTCGGAAAAGCTGTCGCGATCAGGATAGACTTCTCATCGGCGTAGCCAACAAGATCAGCAAGATCAGCAAGATCACGTTGCAGGTGAAGTAAAGCATAATAAACCAGAAGCAAAAGGGAACAAAAGGAGCAACTTCATGAAAACGAAACAGTCATAGACCTACTGTCACTGGTAGGAATCAATGAGTCTGATCAATACCACGACAGAACAACCGCCTTTGTCAGTGACCCGCTCCCGTCAATGGCAAGTGTTAATTATGCGCCGGCTCTGGCCTTCTGGAACCACCCGTTCGACAGGAGCATCGTGACATTTGATACAGGGGCTCAATAAGTTCCGCAGATCATACCGATAATCGACCTGGAACAGCACGGCTGCGGCATTCCCGACCTTCAAAGAAAGATGCGCAATGTCTTTTTGGCGATACCCAGATTAACGGACTGATTCTAAAATAAGAATTTGCTAACAGGCGGGATACGGCCCAATGAAGATTTTCAGTATAATCACGCGATCAAGGCAGTGTGAGGTGGTTATGAAAATTCCGCGTACAGAGGACGTCAAATGATCATGGATTCCAACCAGAAAAGAACCAGATTGCTAATCGGGATGGTAATAATTACATTTCTCGCATTCTTCCTGGGATTGGGGTTTGTTGATAACAGGCTACGCGTGATTGAAGACCACTTACAATCCATTATAGGTTCACCAGAGAGTGCTACGGCCAAGAATATTGTCTACGTACCTGCCTACTCGCATGTGTATGCCCATAATGGACAACCATATCTACTCGAAGTAACTTTGAGTATACGCAACACAGACCCGCAAAACAGTATCACTATTACACGTGCGGATTACTATGATAACGAAGGTAAACTCTTACGCCGATACATCGTTGACCCTATACAACTGACACCAATTCAATCTAAAGCTTTTAATGTCGAGCAAACAGATTACAAAGGGGGTGTCGGTGCTAACTTCATCGTAGAGTGGGAATCCGATAGGCCGGTTAGCTTGCCAATTGTCGATGCAATCATGATCGGTATGACTGACGACTACCAGATTTCCTTCGTTGGTAAAGGTGTCAAGTTAGAGCGAACCCAATAATCAGTGAATGACCTCTTATGTTAAGGGTTGTAAGATGCCTGCCCCCAGCCGCTGGCCTGTCAGCGAGCGCAAGCGCTCAACGGGCAGGCGTCTTACAACCCTTAACAACAGCTGGCGCAGGACATCAGCAGGCTCACCCCAGATAACGGCTGGCCTGCTTGAAAAAATCGGGCCGTTCGGGTAATTCATTGCGCAACAACCTTACAGGCAGGACAATCCTGCGCTCACCACTGGCCGAGAACAGCCCAATCAGCCGCAGATCATTTGCCGGCTCGTTTGACGATGCATCTGTCTTGATACCCATGTGAGTTAGACGCATGCGCACCTCGTCCCGGTAAAGCCAATGTGCTGGCTGCGCCAGTACTTCTGCAAGTTGTTCGAGACTCTTTTCAAGCCCGCCGCCAACGGTACCGAGTTCTAGCAGTTCGGATTCCACGGCATCTATCTTTGCTGCCAGGTCACCCGGATCCGGTGCTGGTTCATCGCCAGGTGAAAACATGCTTTCCAGGCC
>JBATHL010000209.1:0-2749 GCA_049666745.1 Gammaproteobacteria bacterium | reverse complement strand
GTGCAATGCACCAGTTGCCATGATCCGCACATTCGCGATACCGACATCAGCAAAAATATAAAATTTCTGCGACTACACCGCTTTCAGGAGGGTTTTCCAAGCGGTGGTAATTTTAATCAGAGCGGCGATATCATCTGTCTCGCCTGTCACGACAAACTGGGTCAGGTATGGGCGCAGTCGGCGCACGCGGACCCGCTTGCCGCAGATGAGACTTACAGTACTGCAGCATCGACAATACGCGAGTTTCCGCTTAATGCGCCGGTATGGAAGGTGAGTTGTCTGAACTGTCATGATACCCATGCCGTGCAGGGGACAAGGCACTTGCTCAGGGAGGGAACTGACAGTTTGTCATCTCCCAAAACCGGTGGTAATGCGGCCCTCGAAGAAACCTGTTACACCTGCCATTCGGCCGATGGGGGAGTCCTGAACGGTCAGGGAAGTGGCAGTTTTGAGGTACCCAACATAAAAACAGATTTCACCACCGGCTTGACCCACATGCCAATCACCGATAACGACCAGCGAACTGCCAGCGAGATTCACAGCATTCAAAACGCTGACCTGATCGAGGACAGATCGCTGTTCAATACGAGCAATCGTCACGTCGAGTGTAGCGGCTGCCACAACCCGCACCGGGTGCTCAAAAATCGCCTGTTTAACAATACCGGCGGAACGCAGGCTGGCACCCATAACCATGCCGCGGGGCATAACAATATTGCCTCCGGTGCACTACGCGGAACCTGGGGCGTGGAGCCGGTGTATGGTTCAGCCAGCTTCAGCCCGAATAATTTTCCGATCAGCTACATCGTCAAACGCGGTGACGCTGGCAACGGCGCCAGTGTCCAGGTCAGTAGTCCTCATCTGACCCGTGAATACCAGATTTGTCTTAAGTGTCATTCCGATTACGCCTATGCAGCTAATCCGCCATTGCTCGGGGATACCGGCGGCAACACATTTTCCGGTACCAATGACGTGACCGAATATACCAATCAGGCGATCGAATTTCAGGCGCCTTTGTCGCACAAGGGTCAGGCCAGCACAGTCGACTCCGGCGCAGCGCCGGCTTACTCGAGCAACAATCACCGTTCATGGCATCCTGTTATCGATAATACGGGTCGTACGCTGGCGATTCGTAACACCAACTCTGCAAATTTCCTGTCACCCTGGAACGGCAATGGCGATGTTGGTAGCCAGACTATGTATTGTTCCGATTGCCATGGCTCGAGTACAGGTGTCGCAACTTCAGAACCTTCGGGCGGTGAAAACGGCAATCCCTGGGGGCCACATGGATCGAGTAATGATTTCATTCTCAAGGGGAACTGGAGTCCAAATACCGGTACCGGAAACGCTAACGATTTATGTTTTAAATGCCACGATTATGATCTCTATGCAACCAGGGGTGAAGGTAGCAGCGGATTCGGAGGATCAAGGGATCCCAATTTGCATTCCTATCACGCCGACAAAATAGGAAATTTGCAATGCAGTTGGTGCCATGTGGGGGTGCCGCATGGCTGGAAGAACAAGGGACTGTTGGTCAATTTAAACGACATCGGCACGGAAGGCGGCCAGGCTGCCGGAACCCAGGTCAGGAACAACACTACTTCAGGGTATACCAACGGGCCTTACTACCTTAATGCGATGCTCAAGGTAATCAGTTTTGCCACCAGCGGTAACTGGGAAGAAACCAATTGTGGTTCGGCAGGGGCACCGGGAAATGGTGAAGTCGGACGTGACTGGATGCGAGATAGTAGTGAAAACTGCCAAAATCCTCCCTAAGCCACCAGTTCCAATTGGCGTGGTTGATATTTTAGCGTCCAACCGGACTACGCTGATTTTACTGGTTGTACTGTCGATTGCGGTCACAATTTACTACCAGATTTCATTGCAGCAGCGTCTGTGGATAATCGCAGTGCCATCATTTCTATTGATATTGAACTTTTTCCTGGCGATGGCGACGCGGAATATTCTGAAAAACAGCTGGCCGTTGATGATATTTCATTTTGCACTGATCGCGCTGGTGATTTTGGCATTTGTGGGCAGGATGAGTTTTTTTCACGGCACCCTGGAGCTTGCTGAAAATGAAGAGTTTTCAGGGCAACTGGAAAATATCGAACAGGGACCATGGCATCAGTATGGATTGTCAGCCACGAGATTTACCAACCTCGGGTTTCAGATTCGTTATCACGAGGGTATCAAACGCGACAAAACACTGAATCAGATTGCCCTGAGCTTGAGCGATGGCCGACAACTGGCCCTGGAAATCGGGGATCATGTTCCTCTCGTAGTCGGCCACTATCGATTTTACACATCCCATAACAAAGGATATGCCCCGGTGTTTGAGTGGCGGCCATCCGCTGATACCGCAGTGCTCGTGGGCAGTATCCATTTGCCGGCATATCCCGCCCACGAGTACCGACAGGCGTTGGAGTGGAAAATTCCGGGTTCCGACCTTACGCTGTGGGCTATGCTGAGGATTGAAGAAAATGTGTTGCCCACTGATCGCGGTTTTAATTTCCAGATACCCGAACAACACCAGTTGGTGGTACGCCACGGGGATAAACGTTATGAATTACGACCTGGCGACGAGATAAAGTTACCCGGTGGGATACTGGCTTATCGAAAACTGACAACCTGGATGGGTTACAAAGTGGATTATGACTGGACGCGCCCGTGGCTACTCGCTAGCGCTCTTATCAGCCTGGTAGCGCTATTCGTACATTTCACGGTGAAATTCTTCCGCCCGGTTCACGAG
>JBATHL010000208.1:0-4548 GCA_049666745.1 Gammaproteobacteria bacterium | reverse complement strand
CAGTGACAAGGCCAATTCGCCGCTCTTAAGCTGGCGCAAATGGGCCGCGGATGTGACCGAGATAGCGATCGACTGCGGGCATTTTATCGTCGAGGAAGAGCCGCGTCTCGCCGCGAGCGCGCTGGCGGAATTTTTAGCCTGACCGGCCTCGCGGCAATTCCCTGAAGAATGTCGCCTCACCGGGAAGCCTGTTTTTGTTCATGCGGACGTAGTCGGAGTAGATTCCTGTTGAGGATTGGACTTTGCGGCCGAGCTGTTTGCTGAAGCGCCGCTGCCATTACTCTTCACGGGTTTGGCTTCAGTTTTATCGACATCCGGATTTAGCGCGAGTTTGTCCACATTTATTACAGGTTCCTGTTTTTCACCCGGCTCTACCGATGGCTCAGCCGAGTCTGCATTTTCTTCCCCCGCGTCGACATCTTCGTCGCTAGCAGCAATACTTTCCTGCTCGACTTCCTGATCGAGAGAGCCCGATAATTCCGCGGGAGTTTCGCGCATTTCCTGCGCATCTGCTGGTACTTCGCTGACTATCGTTTGCTGCACATTTTTGTCACTATCGACAGAAATCAGGACTTTACCCTGGTGCTGCTCGAGCACATTGGCGAAATCCCTGCCCTCGCCGAGGACCTGCGCACCTTCTGCGAGGTGCTGGTAAACCTTGACATAGTCCTGCGTTAACTCGTTAACCAGTTGCGCAGTTTTATCGAAATGACCGTTAACGCTGGTTTTGTAAGTTTCCATCTCCAGCCTGGCTTCATCGAGTTCAGCCTTGAGATCATCGGTTTCCTTTTTGCCCGGCGCCAAATTTCGATAAACGATAGCGCCGATAATTCCACCACCGGCCAATGCACCAGCCGCGAACAGCCAGATTAAATAAACAGGATCCATGGAAGCCCCCGGGTTTCTCCAGTTTTAGATTTGAACTCCGGATTGTAAAGTATCCGTTACTTCAATGACAGGAGCGAAAGCCGGAAGCCCGGCCGATAGCGATCGCGGTGCGATTTTTTCAGGCGTTCGATGTGCGTGATCAGGCTGCAGGCTAGCGTCGCCAGTTTTTCGAGCGGGTCACCGCATCTCCGAAACGCTGCAGAAGATGGCTCATATCGGCTTGCGGCTCGTAGTGCGCTGCCGATGCATCGTCCTGCGCCAGCGATACCTGACCAGCACCGGCGAGCCGTGCAGTACCGATCGCAGTTAACTCCGCCATCGGTTTTACGGATACCCGACGCTCCAGCACGTTGGCCAGGAACTGGCAAAAATAAGGGTTAACCGAAACGCCCCCGTCAATCGATATGCGGTCACCGATTGCGACGAACTCACTCATTGCCCGAATTACCTCGGCCGCGCGCAACGCGACACCTTCGAGCAGGGACTGGATCAGGTCCCGACTGTCGGTCTCGAGCGACAGCCCGAGCCAGATTCCGGCAGCACTTCGATCCCAGTGCGGACAGGCCAGGCCGGACAGGGCCGGCACAAAAACCAGCTCACGTTCGATCGCAGGGGCCCGCTCGAACTGATTGATCTCCGCATAGTCGCTGAACAGGCCCAGCTTACGTCCCCACTCCACCGCCGAGCCGGCACAGTAGACGCCGCCATCGAGAGCATACACCGGTTCAGCCGTTTCGAACTGCCAGGCAACGGTGGGCAACAGGCCCTGCTCCGGCGAGCGCAGTGGCCGGTTACCGGTTAACGCCAGCGCGAAGGCGCCGGTGCCGAAAGTGATCTTCGCATCTCCGGTTTCGCGGCAACCATGACCATAGAGCGAAGCCTGCTGATCGACCACGCTAGCGGTTACCGGTATGCGTCGGTCTTGCACATCGATGCTGCCGAGGTCGCCGGTTGTGGGTACAATTTCAGGTAGCGTTTCAGGCGGAACACCAAACAGTTTACAAAGCTCCTCGTCCCACTGCCCGGTCTGCAGGTTCAGTAACGAGGTCCTGGAGGCAGTGGTGATATCGGTGATGAAACGACCTGCCAGTCGATCGAGAAAAAAGGCATCGGTAGTGCCCATTCTCAGCTTTCCCTGGTCAAGCAGCGTTTGCGCCTCGGCACAGTTTTGCAGAATCCAGGCGAGCTTACTGGCGGAAAAATACGAATCCAGCGGCAACCCGGAAATTTCCAGCACCCGGGCCTCGTGGCCATCCTGCTTGAGCTGTTCGATCACCTCGCGGGTACGGTTGTCCTGCCAGACGATAACCGGGCATAACGCCTGCCCGGTTTCGGCGTGCCAGGCGAGGCAACTTTCACCCTGGTTATCGATTCCCAGTGCCGTAACGCCAGGGCTTGCCGCAATGCATGCTGCTATGCTCGTGATCAATTCTTCGGGGTCGTGTTCAACCCAGCCGGCCTGCGGATAATATTGCTGGTGTTTGATAACGCGGGTAATTTCGACCTCACCATTGTCATCGACATGCAATGCGCGCGTGCTGGTAGTACCCTGGTCTATGGCTAGAACTGACATGGTTAATCCTCGATATCGGGTCGAAATTCAAGCGCCAGTGATGTGCATTCCGATAACTGGTCGCGCGACGGCAAGGGCAATAATACCCGTCGTTCCCGTTGCGCACGAATACTGCAGCTTGAAATGATGCTTTTATCACCCCGCCACGAAATTCGTCCACGCCGGTTTTCGGCAAAGCGGAGCTGCAATCCCGGATGATTTTCAACTAAAGGGGCATCGGGCAAGCGGATTCGCTGCGGCGTAAAATACCTGATCCCCGGACTCGCAGTTTCAATTTCAAGGACTCGTCCCGTGCGCGGCAGCGCGGCGTTTAAATCGGCCAACAGCAGTCGGGCCGTGCGCATCCCCTCGGCCCAGCACCAGCCAGCGGTATCAACCGGGTGCAGCAAATTACCGCAGGCGAAGTAAGCAGGATCCGAGCATCGACCGTACTGATCGACAACCGGTCCACCGCTACGCGGATCAAACTCGAGTTGGCTGCTCCTGACCAGGCTCGCCTCGGCAACAAAATTACCGCTGAAAATCACGCCGTCACATGCGATTTCCTGCAAATTGCCACTGGCATCACTGACTGCCACTGACTCTATCCGCTCGCCGCCACGAATTTCATCTATTTCGGTATTCAACAACAACGGAATTCCCAGCAGTCGGGGCAATAATGCAGCGGCCTTAAGCGCGGTCACCCGGGCATAGCTATCAACCATGGCAACGGGTTTGATACCCGCGTGACGACAGGTTAACAACGCTGAAAACGAAACCAGTTCGCTACCGACGATCAACGGACGTTCGAATGGCAGCCTATGTTTCAGGTATACCATCGACTGCAGCGCCCCGGTAGTGACTATACCCATTGGCCGTGTCCCCGACACCAGGCGCGCCGCGCGGGGTGTTTCCCGGTTACCGGTACATATCACTACCCTGGTGGCCTGCAATTCCTGCATTCCGTCAATGGTCGACAATAGCAGCCTGCCGCCGGGTTCGATTTCGGTAACCGTCGTATGCAGCCAGATTTTCGCACCCTGCTGTGCAGCCTCGCGAGTCAGTCGGGCAGCATAGGCAGGCCCTGACATGAGGCGATGAAACTCACGCATACCGTATGGCGAGTGGCCACAATGTCGCGGTATTCCACCAGCTGCGCCTTCCCGTTCCAGCACCACCACATCGATGTCCGCTCTCGCCAGCTCGCTGGCAAGCGCTAGTCCGCTCGGACCGGCACCGATGATCGCCACCTGGCAATGTTGCGTTTTCATTTCCGTGGACTGCTCATCGGTTGCTGAAAGCATCCGTCGGTGAGATCACTGAGTTCTGCGGAACAGTAAAACCCCTGGCATCTACCCATGGTGACACGGGTCCTGCGTTTCAGACCGGCCAGGCTGCAGGGAGGGATCGGCCCTTCCAGCGCCTGCATGATTTCCCGTCGCGTGACCAGTTCGCAGTGACAGACAATGCCACCGTTACCGGGCTGTTGCCAATCGCGCTCGCCCGGATCCGCGATCCGACTCACCCGCGGCCAGTGGCAGTCCAGTAACTCGCTGTGCTGGTTGCCAGCCGCGGCATATTGCCGGTACACGAAACGCGCGATGCCCAGCGCAGCACTCAGACCGGTGGAGCGGATGCCACCGACACAACAGTAGTTTTGATCGCGGTACCATTTGATCTGGTAGTCCTTGTGCTCGGTCGCGGGTCGAAGTCCGGCATAGGTCGCAGTCACCGCATGCTGACCTAAGGCCGGTAGTATGCTGCTGCCCTTATCGATAAGCGCCTGTAACTGTTCACTATCGACGGCAGCCTCGTTTCTACTGCGCTGTTCTTCAGCCGTCGGTCCGACCAGCAGGTTACCGAATATGGTCGGGCATACAACTATGCCCTTGGTAACTTCCGTCGGCACAGGCAGCAGAATCGAACCCGTCAAACCGCGTGCCGATTTATCAAACACGACGAACTGACCCTTACGCGGACGGATTTCAAAGTTTGATTCACCCACCAGTTGCTGATTGAGGCGGTCACCGTAGAGCCCGGCGCAATTGATCAGTTGCCTGCCTCTGACAGCGCCCTTCGACGTCTTCAGGGTCCACTCGCCATTATCA
>JBATHL010000207.1:0-2575 GCA_049666745.1 Gammaproteobacteria bacterium | reverse complement strand
CCGCTGATGGCTTCCGAAGGGGGTGCCCGGCGTATGCTTGCGCCAGTACTGGCGTCGTCTCTGACTACCATCGCCGCGTTTCTGCCGCTGATGATGATCGGCGGCCGCATGGGCAGTATCATGGTCGCGATTCCGATGGTTATCGTATGCGTGATCGTTGCTTCTTTGATCGAAAGTTTCCTCATCCTGCCCGGTCATCTGCGCCATGCCTTCGTACATGGTCGTGCGGTGAAAAAATCGCGCTTTAAGGAAAAACTCGATCGTGGTTTTGAACGCCTGCGCGAAAACTGGTTTCGACGCCTGGTGCGCAGGGCAATTGAATTTCGCTGGACCACGCTAGCCTGTGCAATCGGATTCTTACTGTTTGCTGCCGGCCTCTTTTTCGGTGGTAAAACCGCCTGGCAATTCTTCCCGTCGCCTGAATCAACCACGGTGTATGCAAACGTTCGCTTTGTTTCCGGCACCGCCCGTGAAGTCGTCGACAAATTTATTGACCAGGTGGAAGCGGAATTGAATAACACCATCAATGATATCGATGAGACCGTTGTTTCAACCTATTACAGAGTGCATGCTTCGACGGTTGGCCGCGGTCGTGCGATCACCGGTGAACGCGCCGGCTCAATTTACGTCGAACTGTTAGGTTCCGATCAACGCGTTACCGATAATCCCAGTTTTATCAAGAACTGGCGCTCACGCATCAAGATTCCACCCGGAGTGGAAAGTTTTCAAATTACCTCGCGCCAGGTCGGCCCCTCGCGACGTGAGCTCAATCTGCGCCTGACCGGTTCAACCCCGCATCGTTTAAAAACCGCGGCACTGGACCTGGCGCAAACCCTGGAAACGATTCCAGGGGTAAGCGCCATCGATGATGACCTGCCCTACGGCAGGGAGCAATTGATTTATGAACTGAGCCCAGCGGGGGAAGCGCTCGGACTATCGATAACCGATATCGGACGCCAGTTACGCGCCGCTTATGATGGCATCATCCTGCAGCGATTTCAGCAGGGAGCCGATGAAGTCGAGGTACGCTTACAGTTACCGCAATCAGAGCAGCGCCGGCTGGACAGTTTGCTGTATTTGCCGATCATGCTACCGAACGGTGAGTTCGTCGCGCTGGAAACCGTCGCCAACTGGCGTTCAGCACAGGGGTTTGAAACGCTGCGCCATTTCAACGGTAGTCTCTCGGTCGATGTTTCGGCGGACGTCAATGCCGCGCTCAACAACACTGCCGAAATCGTCGCCGACCTGACTCAGTTTACGTTGCCTGCACTGGCCAGCAAGTACGGTATTCAATATAGCGTCGAAGGGCGTTCAGCGAGTCAGCGCGAGACTTTTGCCGACATGCGCCTTGGCGCAATCGTTGCGCTGGTTTTAATGTATCTGGTCCTGGCCTGGGTCTTTTCATCCTACGGCTGGCCATTGCTGGTAATGCTTACCATACCCCTGGGACTAACGGGCGCTGTTCTCGGGCACTGGATGATGGACATGAACCTAACCATTTTATCGTTGTTCGGATTCTTCGGCCTGTCAGGAATTGTCGTCAATGACTCGATAATCCTGGTGATGTTCTATCGTCACATCAGGGACAAGGGAATGTCGATCTATGACGCGCTTGAAGAGGCGGCCTGTCAACGATTACGCGCGGTACTGCTGACCTCGCTGACCACTATCGCAGGCTTGACACCGTTACTGTTTGAAACCTCACGCCAGGCGCAATTCCTCATACCGATGGCGGTTTCGATCGCCTTTGGGCTGGCGTTTGCGACGCTCCTGATCCTGTTGGTGGTTCCAGCGATGTTATCTATCTACGAAGATGTTCACGCCGCACTGCAAGGCGAACCTCAACCCCCGGCGGCAACGACATGACACAATTTTCACGCTTACAGCAAGAACAACTGCGCTCAGTGGCAGAACCGATCTGGAAAAACATCATCGTAGCGGCGCGCGAACGCGACTATGCAAGGTTTTCGCGGGGTTTCTCCAACGAGCTACTGGCAAAACTCTCGGAAGAACACTTCCGTCAGAGTTGTGAGGACTTCCCTGTTTTGACTACTATCGAAGCCGAGTTTGAGTTTATTGATTCGATTCAGCGGGAACAGGCGATAACCATTTTGTGGCGATTGCGCAGCTCGAAATACGATGGTGAGTTTCTCGGCCTGCTGACCCTGCAAAGCGGCGATTCCGGCATGGAGATCACCGCGGTTTCAGTTAATTAGTCCGCATCTTGTGCCGCTGTTTAATCCGTGCCACCAACCGTAATATCGTCAATCTTGAGACTGGGCTGCCCTACTCCGACAGGTATCGACTGGCCTTCCTTACCACATACACCGACACCCTGATCCAGTTCGAGGTTGTTGCCCACCATCGATATCCTGCCCATAACCTCGGGTCCGGAACCAATCAAGGTTGCACCCTTGACCGGGGCGGTCAGTTTGCCCTTTTCAATAAGGTAGGCTTCGGACAGCGAAAACACGAATCGCCCCGAAGTGATATCCACCTGGCCACCACCAAAATTAACCGCGTACAGGCCCTTATCGACCGAGCTGATAATTTCCCCGGGATCGCTTTCCCCGGC
>JBATHL010000206.1:0-2426 GCA_049666745.1 Gammaproteobacteria bacterium | reverse complement strand
TAGTTCGCCTGTGTCAAGCGCATAGGTTCCTGTCAGTGTAACTGACGGATACGTAGACCAGGCATACACGGCGAAGTACCAGGTTCCTTCGGCTGGCGGTTCGGGCGGCGTACTCGAATTCGGAATCGAGCATTGCTCATCGCTATTGGGCAAATAAGAGCCGCAATCAAAATCGCCTGTCGGCGGGTAAGACCACGTGTCAACGACGGGCGAACTGCCATGCTTTATGTAAAGGTCGGCGTCGCCGCCGTTCGTATTGCGCTTCGACGTATCGCGCAGCAACACGTCCAGCGTTGAGGCCCCGGCCGGAACATCGAGCGTCCAGCATTTCCACTCGCCGGTTGGCGCGCTCTGTTTGCCACTGGATTCACCGTTTCCAAGTGCAGTCGTGTTTTCGCTGTCGCAGGCGGGGTCCGGTGGCGGCACCGGAACGCCCACAGCAGCGAACGCAGCTGTTACGTCGTCCGCGGAATAACCCAGATCGCCAGCGACGGCGATCAGGCCGCCAAAGGCCGAGTCGAAAGTTTCGCCAGAGGTCCAGTACATCTGGTTCGCCTTGGCGAAAAGCTCAAATGCCTTTTGCACACCCCATGGTTCAGGGCCAGTAGTTGCGAGTAAATAGAAGGCTTTGTTAAAGATGCCGCTCGAGTAATGCACGTCCAGGCCACTGTAGTAGTCGTCAGTATGGTCTATCGATACTCCATCGAACGGTGGATCGTACATGTATCGAAGGGCCTCGTCCGGCGCTTTGAAAATATCGGCACCAGTCTCGAAATCAGCGCTTCCCCGCATATACATTTCGGCGGCCTCCCCGGCGATATCCGAGAAAGACTCGTTAATGCCGCCGGACTGGTCAGAATAGATCAATCCGGAATTCAGCTCAGTAAACCCATGACTGACTTCATGCGCCGACACGTCCAGGCTGACCAATGGGAAAAACCGCGTGTCGCCATCGCCAAAGGTCATCGACGAACCGTTCCAAAACGCATTTTCGTAGTCAGTGCTGTAGTGCACACGCATCGTCAACTGAAATGTGAGCGGTGGCATTCCTATCCAGTCGTTGTACATATCGTATACAACGCCGCCAAAGAAATGTGCGTCGTTGAGTGGGCTGTACGCACCGTTAATTGCTTTGTAGGTGTTTTCGGGACAATTGTAAGAAAAGGCGGTGGATCCGGTCGTTCCATGGTTCAGGTCCACGGTCTTGACGTTAGCATTATTCATCGTGCAGTTAACATCGCTCACATCAACGTCGAGATATCCGAAATCGGCGCCGTACAGGTACTGACCGGTTTTCTCGTTCCCACCTGGCCCGGTTCCAACCTCAGTGTGTGCCAGGCCTTCATATTCAAATAGAATTTGACCGCTGTTGGCATCAACAAGGAAGGTGGGGCGCGTTGGCTGACCGCCCTCAAAAGTATCTGCAAAGAAGCGGACCGCAAAAGCAAGTTTCGCGGTTTTGCCATGCAGATAAATGACGAGATCCGATGACTCGTCCTGAAACAGCAGCCTTGCCACGTTGCGGCTTCTCAACTGGGCGATATCTTTCATTGCGCTCAGAACATAGTCGGAGCTGAGTCCCGGGACTACATCTGCAATGTCGTTTGCCAGATCGCGGATGAGTACACCGCGCGTATAGGTCACTCGTTGGCGATTATCGCGCCCGACTACAAGCCGCTCTCCCCATACGGGTACACCCAGGTAGGTTTGTTCGTAATGCGTGTGTGTAACGCCACGTAAATCCGTTATCGAGCGAGCTTCCGAGAGCGTTTCCCGACGCGACAAACCGAAGGCCTCACCCAAGGTCGCAGAAGCGGGAATACGCTGCAATGCCTGATGATCCCTTCCGACATCCTGGCGTTCGGCGGCGAGCGTGGAAACGGCGAAAAATACAAGCAGTACTGCGATAGGCCTGTGCGGATCCTTTACATGCATGACGAGTCCCTCCTAGTCAAAGACTCGCCCGTCGCATGGTTACGCAATTGCAGGTGTGTGTTTACTTAACTGTCGGCGACCGTTTTCGCAACTCTCGCATGCGCATGATGCAATGGGGCGATGCTTTGTTTTTATTATGATCGACTCGATTATTGTACAGATGTCCTCCACAAAAGGTGATTGTTAACATAATCGGCGACAGTCGGCTCCAATCGGATCCGGGGGCGAGCTGGGTAGCGTGTAGAAACAATGCATCGCTGTTTATGAATGTGTTCATTCAATGCCGTACTTGGCACTTTTGTGTTCTTCTTTTGGCCTGTCGTAACTCAGAAGCGGGTTCTTATGTGACAGCTGCCGAGGCAACGCTAACCTCTCGGCCTGCCGATTTCCTCGGGCAACACGGACTCGATGCGTTCCATCACATCGAGCCTGTGGACCAGGTCATGGATGTAATCCAGCCGGTCCGTCTCCAGTATCAGCACCTCGCTCAT
>JBATHL010000205.1:0-12612 GCA_049666745.1 Gammaproteobacteria bacterium | reverse complement strand
CATCCAGCTTTCTTGCGCGATTGTGATGATCCATAAAATGCATCATCGTCTCGAAGTCAGGTTTTCCATCAGCCCCAAAACAATGCTTCATCATATTCATCATGGCCGCCTCTTCTCAGGTCAATGCAGGAAAAGTAAATCAGTATCTAACAGTTAGTTAATCAAGCTGTTGATGTGCATCAAATTATTGAATAGGTATGACCCGAATATTGTAGTTTCAGGTGAAATCTGAGGGTCCGAAAGTGGCCGTTTCGAGAAGCCCAGCAAGCTTATCTGAGCGTCAGCTTTGGAGAAAACAGCCCCTTAAACTCGATATGTCAGAGGCGATCTACGACTCATGGCAGTCGCTCGGACAAACAGTGCTATTCTCCATTTGTGATCAAGAATTGTAGTAAGGCACTTCGTTGAACTTCGTCAGCAAGTTGTGGCGTGTTGCAATATTGGGCATCTGTGCGACTCTGGTGATCTCAGTCGCAACGGGCCTTCTGTTTTTAATCGATGGTTACCCGGGCTTTGGTCCCGGTCAATTGGGCTGGCTGGAATGGTTTGGTTTAGGGTTCGTTAGTTCGCTGTATATTGGCGGAATTACCGGACTCTTTTATGGAGTACCTTTGTACGCGCTTTACCTCCGACTGGACGCCTTTCCGTTCTGGGTGCTCGCATTGCTCGCGATCGCCCCAGGACTGGTATTGTTGGGCAACACTTTCGTCGAGGACGGGTTCGGTATTTACTTGCTTTGCGGCGGCGCTGCATTTCTACTAATCGTGCACACATTAGCCGGAAAATGGCCTCAACTACGGGCGAAAGAGCCTCCCGACAATACGCTACATTGATAACGCCAACGGCGGCTCCTGGCCGAACTAAGAAGCTCAGATAACACATTTCAGCGCCCGCTATGGAGAAACCAGACGCTCAATCGATAAATCAACGGCGAAAACGAATTCGTCATCATGTAAGTACCCTATTGTTAGCGACGACAACTGCAACGAAGGTCTTTAACGTGTTCTATAACTAGTTTATAGTCTAATATCTATTTATATAAACTGATACTACGAAATGCATTTATTAGCTTGCTCAAAAAACGTGCGCCAGCTCATAGATTTCCGTTTATATTAACTGTTAATTTTTATTTATCGCTCTATATAACTTGTTTTAAACACAATTCTCACCGTGCCGACAAGCTCACAGTCCTATGCCCTGGTCAGCGATGCAGCCCTGGGGTCGTTGGCCGCTCCCGATGCACGCTTGAACAAAGGCAGCCTGCTTAAAAAAATGCGCCATTTCATAGAATTCCGTCTATATAAGTTGATAAATTTAATTTGACGTACTATATAACTAGTTTTAAACACGATTCGCACCATGCCGAGAAGCTCACAGTCCTATGCCTTGATCAGCGATGCAGCCCTGGGGTCGCTGGCCGCTCTCGGTGCGCGCTTGAAAGAAGCCCGCTTGCTCAGAAACTGGACCCAGGCGGACGCCGCGGCCAAAGCCGGACTGTCCGAGAGCTCGATCAGAAAAGTCGAGGGTGGCTCCCCACACATCACGGTCGGCGCTTACCTTGCGCTGCTCGACGTGCTCGGACTGCCGACGGCGTTCGATCGGGTCATTGCCCGGGGCGACGATACCCTGGGTGAGGCTCTCGGTCGTAACGCCATGCGTAAGCGTGCCCGCGCACCGCGCACGTCCGATGCAGACGAGTTTGACATCTGATGCCTGAAAAACTCTTCATCCATGCGAACCTCGGCGACGGTACCATCGTGCTCGCCGGTCAATTGATTGTCGATGACAAGGCCGGCCGCTTCAAATACGCAAAAGCCTATATCAACCATCCGCGGGCATTTGCCCTGGACCCGATCAACCTGCCCTTGAACGCCGACATCCACGTCAAACATCGCACCCGCGACACGCCTGCGATGTTCGGCGTTCTGATCGACGCGGGACCCGACGAGTGGGGCAGGCGCTGGCTCACCAAAACACGCCAACCGCCGCCGGTCACCCAGGTCGAATTCCTGCTCGCCGCCTCGGGCGAAGGCGTGGGCGCATTGCACTTCACGCCGAGTATCGGCGACCCGGTGCGGCCGACGCCTGAGCGACCGTTCGAGAACCTGGTACATTTGCAGCACATTGCCGGCGATATCGAGACCGGTAAGGAAGTGGACCGCGCGTTGGAGCCCTTCTTCTTCCACGGCAGCGGCATCGGCGGCGCGCGGCCCAAGTCACTCATCGAACACGATGGCCGCGAATGGATCGCGAAATTCAACCGCGACTCGGACCTGGTCGATATGTGCCGGGTCGAGCTCGCATCGATGCGCATGGCGCGCGAAGCCGGCATCGAGGTGCCGGATGTGGACCTCACGGAAACCGATCGCGGGCCGGTGCTATTGGTGGAACGCTTCGACCAGTCCCCCGACGAGCAGCATCATCTGGTCTCGTTAGCGAGTCTCATCAACAAATTCGACATCACCGAGATCGACGAATCGACGATGTCTTATCCCGGCATTACCCAACTCGGCAAGCGTATCGGGCATCTGACCGGAGACCTCGGCGCGGTAGTATTTCGCCGCATGCTATTCAACATCGCTATCGGCAACACCGATGACCACCTGCGGAACCACGCCTTCATGAAGCGAGCGTCGGCTTCGGACTACTCGTTTTCTCCCGGCTATGACATCGTGCCCCAGATCAGCCTGCAGGGATCGCATGCGATTGCTATCGGTCCTTTCGGCAGCAGCCCGAGCGCCGACAATATCCAGGCTGCGGCGCTACGCATGGGTGTGGCTGATGAGCTCGCCCACGAAATCGCCGGCGCGGTGCTCGAGGTGACGGCGGCCTGGCGCGACTACATGACCGACGCGGGCCTCGGAGTATCCGATTTGGCCTTGCTCGAACGCTGCTTTGCGTTGCGCGAGGTCGTCGAGCGCTGGCACGACAAAGCTGCCAGGACCACCGGCGCTTAGCTAGTCTCGTTCCGAATTCTCCGCATTTCATGTCGGCTAGGTGACGAAGTAACTATTCACCTGGCAAATATGGCCCAACCCCTAACGAAACATAGTTTGATCATCGGAATGCTCTAGTGGCTGACTGGGCAGAGTTTTATACAGCTAGTTAGCTTCGCAGAATTTATTTTCATTTCACGCCTTGAGCTGTATCATACTGGAGGTATGGTATTTTTGATGCTGAGTATCCAGCGGGAGCTGATGAAATGAATACAAAAATAGATGATACAAACGTCACCACCGAAATGGTCGAGGCCATGACCGCCAGGGAATACAAAGCCTTCGAAAACAGGCTTCGATCTGTAGCACGCAAGCATGGATACAAGATTAACAAGTATGTTCACCCCATCAATGGTGATACCTACTCGGTCGTTGATGTCGAGACTGACAGGTTAGAGAATTACGACCTCGACATATTCGAATTGCGCGACTACCTGTACGAGATGTAAAGACCCTGACACCGATTTTAAGCACACACCCAACATGACCAGGGGGCGTTTTTAAAAAATATGAAAATCAAACTAAGGATACTAACCTTCATCATCATTGCGGTAATCTCCGCTGCTAGTCCGGCGCAGGCGGGGTTTTTTACTGGTGGAAAGTTACTGCCCTTGTGTGAAAGTGGGTCGGCTTCGGAAAACCGTGCTTGTGAAATGTATTTGGTAGGCATAACTGACGCGCATGATGGCTTGCAACGATTGGGCGGTTTGAGCAGAGAATATTTTTGCCTTTCTAAAGGTGTATCACTCCCGCAGATACGGAAGCTCTTCATCACATACGCCAATGAAAATCCCCGGTACTTACAACTGCCTGCGAGCCGTTTGGTAATTGGGGCCTTCGCCGAAGCATTTCCCTGCAAGTAAAAGCAACCTCTCCTGCAGATATCAGGAGCCGGAGAATGAAACAGTCCGCCCGGCAGGGTCATTATTTGTCGAACCTGATTAGCGATTGGCGCTTAGGGATAAGCGGTTTCAACAACCCACCATGTATAACCTGAATCGAATTCAACTTCTAATGCTGCTCACTGCGCGAGGCATTACTAAAAAAGGACTCGAGCTCGATGCCAGACGACAAAATCAGAAATCACTTAAGACAAGCGTTAGATGAAGCGATAAATGCAGTAGCAGCTGAAACAACTAAAAAAGTAGCAGAAGATAGCAGGCTTGCAAACGATATTGAGAAAATGAAGCCTTTGCTAAAACTACTTAATTCCCTGAAAGCAGAGTTGGGTGAGGTCGAAGGGCTCAGGATCATTCCCTATACCAATGGTGACGGGGTCGCGATAACGACTGAAATATATCCTAATTGGTTCTATGGATATGTAAAACACTACGGCAATTCGGGATATAAGTATTATGAAGAAGGATTGAGCCCGGACGACGGATTCTATTTTTACTCAGAATCAGCCCAGGAGATTATGACTAAAGTGATCGATCGAGTTGGCAGGCATATCTATGCTTTGCAGACTCGATCCGAAGACTAGCCCACGAATACCAGCATCCTGCAAAAAAGCGTTCTCCTGAAAATAGTCGAGCATCTACAGCTCGATACGCAGTTACGGTTTACTTACAGAGCCGTGGACCCGGACTCGCCAGTTCTTATTCTGACCACGTTTTCCAGGTTAGTAACAAAAATCTTTCCATCTCCAATCTTGCCAGTTTTTGCGGATTCAATAATGGTATCGATTACCTGATCGACCAGTTCGTCATCCACTGCAACTTCAATCTTTACCTTCGGAATATAGTCCACTACGTATTCCGCCCCACGATACAGCTCGGTATGACCTTTCTGCCGACCAAAACCCTTGACCTCGTAAACGGTCAGTCCGTTAATGCCGATATCCGACAATGCGCTGCGAACATCGTCCAGTCTAAACGGCTTGATTACTGCGCTGACAATTTTCACTTTGACTCCTTCGATTTACGATCAAACACTGCCATGGATTCAACATGCGCAGTTTGCGGGAACATATCCATAATGCCTAGATGGGTCATGCGGTATCCTTGCGCGCAAATAATAGCAGCATCACGCACCAGGCTGGAAGGCTGGCAGGATACGTAAACGATACGGCTGGCATTAAAACGTCCTATCAACTGTGCCATTTCGAGGGCACCGGAACGTGGCGGATCAAGCAAAATCTTATCATATTGTCGTTTCATCCATGCAAAATCCGTGTCCGGCTGGCTCAAATCGGCGGCATGATAATCGGTATTGGTAATGTTGTTGGCAAGTGCAGATTCTCGCGCCCGGCCGACCATCGCCTGATCGACTTCGATACCGGTAACCTGCAGGCATCTGGCAGCCATGGGTAAGGTGAAATTACCCAGTCCACAAAACAGATCGAGCACGCCGTCATCCGCTTGTAAGTCAAGCAAGCGCAGCGCCTGGGCAACCATTTGCCGATTGATTTCGCTGTTGACCTGCACAAAATCAAGGGCATTGAAAGCAATTCGGATTTTTCCATCACCCAACGGATCCAGGTAAAGTGCCTGCTGTTCAGGGTAAAGATTTTGTACGCTAGCAGGTCCACCCGGTTGCAGCTGCACATAGAAGTTTTGCGACCTGGCAAAATCGGTCAAACGATTCAGATCGTGCTCCGACAAGGCCTGTAAATGACGGAATACCAGTTGAATATGGTCGGCGTCGGCGGCAATCTCAATCTGGGGTATCTGCGCGCGCGCGTCGAGATCACCGATTAGCTCAGACAGCAGGTCGAGTTTGTGCCCAATTTCCGGCAGCAAGACTTCGCAGCGATGCATGTCTGCGATAAAAGGCGTATTGCGTTCACGAAACCCGACCAGTACCCTGCCCTTTTTTTCCACATACTTGACTCCGAGTCGGGCCTTTTTTCGATAACCCCAGGCAGTGGCGCGCAGCGGAGACAAGAGATCCCCGATGTCAATTTCAGCGTGGGCCATCATATCGAGCAGCGCCTGCTGTTTTAATGCAACCTGGTCCTCGCTGTCGAGGTGCTGCAGGCTACAACCACCGCATAGTTGAAATGCCTCGCAACGAGGGGTAATTCGCCTGTCCGAGGGATCGATCACTTCCAGGGTAGTTGCCTGATCAAACTTGCGCGTACTCTTCAATACCTGGATACGCACGGTTTCGCCTGCCAACGCGCCAAATACGAACACGGTTTTGCCATTCACCCGCGCAATTCCACGCCCTTCGTGAGACATCGAATCAATGCTGACTAGCTGCGGTTCGGGCAGCTGTTTACGGCGACCGCGTCTAGACATCGATCCAGGCGGATTCGAAATCCAGTAAATGTTGCATCGCGGAAGCTTTTAATTCCTGCCTGGCAAGCTGGCATTCAGCCTGATACCGGGTTTGATCCAGGTTGCCACGGCTACGCTCAAAATTAAGGTATACGAGGTAGGTATTGAGTACATCGGTTTCGCAATAATCACGGATTTCCTTAATCTGACCCTGCTGATATGCCTCCCAGACCTTCGAGCCGCTCATTCCCATTTTGCCCGGGAAGCCGCAAAGACCGGCAATCTCGTCCAGTGGAGCGTTGGCCCTGGGTTGATGTGCTGCAAGCACATCCATCAGGTCCGTATGCCGCTCGTGAAAACGGCTCAGGTAATTGTTGTAGCGAAAGCTGGTATCGTTTTGCCCGGTTTCCCAGTAATGCCCGGCATTGATCGGATAGAGCAAACTGCGATAGTGGATCACCGGCAAATCGAAACCGCTGCCGTTCCAGGAAACAAGTCGCGGGGTATAACGCTCGATGCCGCTAAAAAATCGTTGCAGTAAATCCTGTTCGTCAGATTCGATATCCCCGAGCGACCAGACTTTGAACTGATCCCGGGTACGCAGCACCGCGGAAATAGCCACTACTCGATGCAGGTAATGGCGCAGGAATTCAGTGCCCGACTGTTGGCGCCGCAGCTGAAACACGGCACGAGCGACGTCATCATCCGACAGACCATGTAAATCGTATATCCTGCGACAACCGTCGATATCAGGTATGGTTTCAATATCAAACACAAGAACATTCATAAGCGGCCTGTATTAAAGACTGGCAAAAACATCGGTTGTCAGGTAACGATCACCCCGATCGCAGATTATGGTAACGATATGGGCAGCGGACAATTCCTGCGCAAGGCGTAAGCTAGCACAGATTGCACCTCCCGATGAGATTCCACAGAATATCCCCTCCTTCGCGGCGAGTTCACGGGAATAGTGTTCGGCTTCTTCGCGCGACACATCGATGATGCGATCGACTGCTTCGGGCTGGTAAATCCGTGGGATATATTCCACCGGCCAACGCCGGATTCCGGGAATCGAGGAACCTTCGGTAGGCTGTACACCAATAATTTCAATCTGCGGATTTACTTCAGCAAAATATCGCGAACAACCCATTATCGTGCCAGTGGTTCCCATGGAACTGACAAAATGGGTAAGTTGCTGATTGCTTTGCTGCCATATCTCCACCGCGGTGGTTTCATAATGCGCACGCGGGTTATCCGGATTGGCGAACTGGTCAAGCATCTTTGCTTTTCCCTCGGCGTGCATCGTTTCGGCCAGGTCACGTGCTTTCATCATGCCTTCTTCCTTAGTGACCAGGATAATATCTGCGCCATATGCGCGCATGGTAGTGAGTCGCTCCTGGCTCATATTATCCGGCATAATCAAGGTCATTCGATAACCACGCAGCGTCGCCACCATGGCCAGAGCAATACCGGTGTTACCACTGGTCGCTTCGACAAGAACATCGCCGGGTTTAATTTCACCCCGCGCTTCAGCATGATTAATCATGCTATAGGCAGGCCTGTCCTTGACCGATCCGGCTGGATTATTGCCCTCCAGCTTTACCGATATCCGGTTACCCACGCCCGCGTTTAGTCGCTGTAATGTGACCAGGGGGGTATTTCCGATATAATCCTGCAAAAACATAATATTAAAAGCTTATCAACCAGTGACGCGGGCTCCGCACACATTTTACGTTAATGAAGAATCACGGATAAGCTATTTCTGGTCACCAGGGGAGAAATCTTTGCCTGCCAAATATGCAGTCTGTTTACTGATGCAGCTAAAACAACCCGCATTCAAAACCGGTTCTCCCGCAGGATTCGACAGGTTGGGTCAATGAAAAAACTGGGTATCAAGTACCAGATTTTGATGATTACACTGATCCCGGTGTTCCTGATCGATCTGTTTTTTACCTATACACATATTGACAGCAGTATTGAAGAGGCAAACAAACTTCTGCAGAGCAAAGGTCAGATCATAGCCCGGCAGATCGCGGGTGCCTCCGAGTTCAATCTGTTAACTGGTAATGACAATCAAATCGAATATCTTCTGCAGCAGTCTGTCGACACCAATAACATCGTGCTGGCATCGGTTTACGACCAACAAGGGAATTTGATTGCCGAATCAAGATCCGCAGCATTTCAAAAATCGGCTACGGGCGATTATTTTTACTATCGTCAACCTATCCGGGCGCACAGCATCGAACTCGCGGGTGTGTTTGCGCCTGGTGTCGACGATGTTGGCCAGTCCAATGGCCTGGGCTGGGTGCATCTGTACATCTCCAGGCAGCAGCTTCAGCTAACCACCCGGCGTATCATAATCGATTCGATCGTGTTTTTTGTCACGGTTCTGTTCATCGCGCTAATGTTGACAACGTTAATCAGTCGCAGGATTACACAGCCAATTTTCAGACTCATGGAGCATTTGAAGTACGTTGAGACTGGAGAGCTAGGTAAAACAATAAACCCGATCGAAGCGAATGAAATTGGCGCCGTACAGCAAGGTTTCAACCGGATGACCCAATCTCTACTCACCAGTCGTCGCCACTTGAATCGCCGAATCCAGCAGGCAACCCAGCAATTGAATTCAACCATTACCGACCTGGAAACAAAAAACCGTGAACTCGGTTTTGCTCGTGATGCGGCACAAAACGCCAATCGGTGTAAATCCGAGTTTATCGCAAACATGAGTCACGAAATACGCACGCCCATCAATGGTATCAACGGGTTTATCAGCTTACTGAGCCAATCGAAACTCGATAAGGCACAGCAACGTTATGTCGATATTGTTTTGAAATCGACCGCTGATCTGACAAAAATCATTAATGAAATCCTGGATTTCTCAAAACTCGAATCCGGCAAATTACATATCGTCGACGAGGAGTTTGATCTGTATGAAGTCATCGAACAGACCCGCGATATTTTGTTTATTAATGTTTTAACCAAAAACATCGATATGAATCTGATCATCTACAGCGACACCCCGCGCCGCGTGCTTGGCGATAAGCTGAGGCTGAAACAAATATTGCTTAACCTGATTGGTAACGCGATCAAGTTTACCGACCAGGGTCGGGTTTTGATAAAAGTGAGTTTGGCCGATACCGACAATGAGCCGGCCGAAATCGAAATTACTGTCGAAGACACCGGGATTGGCATTTCTGAGCAGGATCAACAAATCCTGTTCCAGGCCTTCAGCCAGGTCGAAAGCTCTGCCACGCGACGCTTCGCAGGCACTGGACTCGGCCTGGTGATCAGTAAGAAGCTGGCAACATTAATGGGTGGCGACATCAATATGCAGTCGAACCCTGGCGAGGGTTCGAAATTTACCCTGCGCTTACCTTTCGAATACGCAACAAAAACAGAAGCTGAAGCCCCCCCTGAAACCGACATCGCCAGGGCGCTAATTATGGGTGCTGATAATTACTGCCTGATGGAGGCCAGGACTCTTTTCGAACGTGCAGGCGTAAGCACCGAGTACAACCTGATAGATAACAGCACAGGCGTCGAGCCTGTCATACACTGTATCCAGCGTAACCTCGCTTACATCGATTTACTGGTTTTTGATTTACGACACCTGGACATTGATCTGGAAAAAGTGCTGAACCGGGAAATGATCGATGCTGTACGCATCATTCTGCTGCACTATGATCAGGCAGTTGAACTACCGCCAAAACTGCAACAGACCGAATTCGTTTCAGTCATCAGTACCAGCCAGGCAATTTCCCAATTGTTAGCCAGGAATACGCCACTAATATTGACAAAAGATGCTTCCAGGACCCAGGCGGAGACCCAACGCAAGCGCGTGCTACTGGTTGATGACAACGAGCTCAATTTAAAGTTGGCGAGCGAACTAATTGATCTCTGGGGACATGATGTCACCCCCGCGAACCATGGCAGTAACGCGCTCGAACTCTTTAACAGTCAAGCCTTCGATCTGGTTATTCTCGATATTCAAATGCCTGATATTGATGGCGTCACTCTATTGCAGATGATGCGCAGTCATAAACCCGATGAGAAGGTCCTATTTGTCGCGTTGACAGCAAATGTGTTAAATGACGAGGCTGGACGATTACTCGAACTTGGATTCGACTATTTTCTCGGCAAACCCATAGACGAAGATAAATTTCGCGCTCTGCTTGGTAGCGACACGCCAGGCCTGCATGCTGCTACAGCTAGCAGTACTGCCAAAGTGGATTGCACAGTCGACTATGAACGATCGTTAGCCTTGTCTGCTGGTAACGGGTCTTTGCTAAGGCAGATCTTTGAAATACTGCAACGCGATATTCCGGATCAACAGATCCAGCTGACAAGCGCCCTGGCTCAACTGGACTACGACAAGCTCGCGGCGATTGCCCACAAACTGCATGGCGTCACCTGCTATGCGAGCCTGCCACGACTCAGGCGCAAGGTACTTGGCTTTCAACAGCGTCTGGCACGAGATAGTAATATGCCGCTGGAGCAATCTGTGCGGGAGTTAAACGAGGAACTGGATACGGTAAAACAGGAGGTTGATCTTTACCTGGAGCGTCTGCATGCAGAGGGGGTGTCCAGCTAGGACTCCAGTACCACCATCGCAACCACGTAGTGTTTTTCATCGGACAATGAAATCATCGCATTTTTTATATTGAGACCTGCAATCAAATCGACCGCAGTACCCATGAATCGCAACAACGGTTTACCCTGGGCGTCGTTATCGATCTGTATCGAGTGAAAACCCAACTGCTCACCAATTCCAGTTCCGAGCGCTTTGGCCACGGCTTCCTTGGCCGCAAAGCGTGTTGCCAGGTAGCTGCTGGAGTGCTTACGCCGGTCAAATTCCAGCAACTCATCTGCGGTTAAAATGCGCCGGGCGAAACGCTCGCCGAATTTCGTGCTGAGTTTCTCGACACGAGCCGTTTCTGCGATATCGACTCCTATACCGACGATCACAGGCTCTGGGCCCGTGCTGCCAGCATGAGCTGTTTAATGTCACTGATCGATTTTTCGAGCCCAAGGAAAACTGCCTCGGCAACTATTGCATGCCCAATATTCAATTCGCTCACTAACGGGTTAGCTGCTATCGGAACCACGTTGTGACGATTGAGCCCATGACCCGCATTGACTTGCAGTCCCTTCTCATGAGCGTAGGCGATCGCATCGTTTATCCTGGTCAGCAAAACTGACTGTTCTTCACCCTGTGCGTCGGCGTAATGACCGGTATGAATCTCGATACAGGGAGCACCGCAATCGATAACGGCGTCAATTTGTTCAAGGCTGGCGTCGATAAATGGTGACACGCGTGTGCCGACTTCAGCCAGCCGGGTGCAGGCGGTTCTTACCTGCTCGATATGGCTAACGACATCGAGCCCACCCTCGGTAGTCAGTTCCTCACGCTTTTCCGGAACCAGGCAAACATCTTCGGCCTTGAACGCACAGGCAAAAGAAAGCATTTCGTCGGTAACAGCGATTTCCAGGTTGAGCTTGGTATTGACCACCTGCTTGAGTAAAAGCGCATCGCGTTCCTGGATATGGCGACGATCTTCTCGCAAATGAAAGGTTATCGAATCAGCCCCCGAATGCTCTGCTATCTGCGCCGCATACACCGGGTCAGGAAAGCGAGTGCCGCGGGCCTGACGTAAAGTTGCAACATGGTCGATATTGACCCCCAGCGTAATCGGATTAATCATCTTCGTCTCTTCATTTCCAGGTAAACATCCCGGGATTTTAGCGCTTTTCCATGCAAGTTAAAGTCGATAGTGCTGCGCAGCACCGATTTCGCCAAACGCAACACGGAATCCAGCTGATAATTTCCCTCGGTCCAGTCGATAACAACCTGCCCGCTGACCGAGTCCCTTGCCGAATCGGGGCAGGCTACAAATCCCCTGTTGATTACAAACTGATAATGCGTATCGTCTCGAATCGCCTCGCCTGTCGTCGCATCGAGGAACACATCCGGGAAGTAGCCCAGTAATTGCATCAACTCGAGTTCAAACCTGCGCAAGTTGGCCTCGTCAATTGCCTCTACAGACTGCTGTAACAATGAGACATAGCTGGCGAAAATGCGCGGATTGGGTTCACCCTGGGGCAGTAGCGCTCCAATCAACTCGTTGACATACAATAGCGACAGGTAATTTTCCTCGCCGACCGGCAACGCCTGACCTTCGATAGCAGTCAGGGTTTTCAGATCATGTTTGCCGCTCCAATTGATACTCAGCATCACGAAAGGTTGATACGACGCCCTTGCCGCATTGCGCCGCGCACCTTTGGCTATTGCGCGGATGCAGCCGTAGTCCCGGGTAAAGAAGTCCAGCATCAAGCTCGTATTCTGCCAGTCACGTCGACGTAACAGAAATGAAATCTGGTCAGTGACTCTGCTT
>JBATHL010000204.1:0-25815 GCA_049666745.1 Gammaproteobacteria bacterium | reverse complement strand
TCGTTATCGATTTCGAGTTGATCCAGAATTCTTGCGATGATGAAATCTACCAGTTCAGAAACCTTGCTGACCCCATGATAGAACCCGGGATGGGGCGGCAATATCACGGCACCGAGGCGAGATAGTTTGAGCATGTTCTCGAGGTGAATGCTGGAGAAAGGGGTTTCCCTGGGTACCAGAATCAAAGTCTTGCGTTCCTTGATCGCGACATCGGCAGCCCGGTGAATCAGGTTGTCGCTGCTACCGACCGCGATCGATGCAAGGCTGCCCATGCTGCAGGGACAAACCACCATGGCGTCGGCCACGGAGGAACCGCTTGCCGGTGGTGCCGTCCACTGATCCCTGGAGTAAACGCTGATTAAGGCTGGATCGGCATTGAAATAACTGACCAGCTGCTGCTTCATTTTCTGTGCAGATCCAGTGAGCTTTAACTCGGTTTCCATGGCGGCCACGATCTGGCCAGGTTGAGAAGTAATAAACTGTACCCGGATGTTGTTTTGCAGGCAACACTCGAACAGGCGCAGCGTATATTCAGCGCCGGAAGCTCCAGTCATTGCCAGGGTAACTGTTTTTGGAGTCATAGAACGGTGACTTCTTTATCGGCTTCTACCAGTTTGTCGGTGGCTTGCGAAAGGCGTGAGATCAGGTTTTCGAGAAAGATTCGATAATAGCGTAACTGGGTTTCAGTGGAAGCCTGTTCCATCAAGGAGTTGCTGACGCTCATTAATGAAACTTCGGTGCGTGCGACAATGGTAGCGTTGCGTGGTTGGCGGGTCAGGAAAGCGATTTCGCCAAAGCAGTCGCCCTGTTTCATAACACCGACAACCTTTTCATTCTTGACAACTTCTACGCCACCCTTGGCAATGATGTAGAACGCGGTTTCCTGCTCGCCCTCGGTAACAATGACTTCGCCCTTGTTGAATTCCTTCCACTCGCTGGCATTGACAACCTCGGTAATCTGATCGTCGCTGAAGTCTTTGAAAAAGGCGAGGAAGCGCAGCGTCTTCCATTTTTCCTGCATGTCAATACGTTCGCCCACGCCGCGTAGCCGACCAAATGCATTACTCAAATCCCTGGCTAACAGGTAAGCTGAATCGTAGCGGTCGTAAATGATTTTTTGCATCGCTTTTTCAACGATTTCGGCGATGTGTTGAGGCACCTCGGAATTGACTTCCATAATTGGATCTGGCTCGAGATTGGTGATTTTGTAAATCAGTGACTCAAGACTACCCGCCTTGTAAGGTGTTTTTTTCGCCAGCAACGAGTACATCACCGCGCCCAGCGAGTAAATGTCGGATTGTGCGACGAGGCGCTTTTCCTCGGACAATTGCTCGGGCGGCATATACATCGGTGATCCCTGTACCTCGGTATCATGACCTTCAAATCCAACATCGACATGGGCGATGCTGAAATCCATGATTTTTACCTCGCCGTCATTACTGAGCATTATGTTACCCGGTTTAAGATCGCGATGAATAATGCCTTCCCGGTGTACGTAGTCGAGACCCTTGGCGCATTGATAAATAACATCGACCACCTGGTTCGGGGTGAGCGATCTACTTCCAGTGACGTATTCCTGCAGCGTCTGCCCATCGACGAATTCCATGACGATGTAATTGAGGTCGTCCTCCTGCCCGGCGTCGTAGACACTGACCACCGAAGGATGATGCATGCGTCCCGCGCTATAGACTTCGGCAAAAAAACCTTCGCGCAGTTTTTGTTTGGTCGCGTCATCCATATCGCTGGCTGAATGCGCAACCTTGATTGCCACGGTGCGCTGGACGAATGGATCGAAAGCCTCGTATACGACGCCCATGGCGCCGCGTCCGATACGGCGTTTTATTTCATACTTTGCTATCTTTGTAGGTCTTTGTGATTTTGCGGACATACCTGAATTCTAGTTTTGCATTGCCTGAATAAGACGTTGATGAATATTATCAAAACCACCATTGCTCATGATCACGATTTGATCCCCTTGCTGACAATTGTGCAACAGGTAATCGATTACTTGCTGTGTATCAGTTTTGATCTCTACTATTGTAGATGCAGATTCAGCCAATTGCTTAATATCCCACTGCAGATTGGAGGTTTCGCAAAGTAAAACCAGGTCGGCGTCAGCGATAGATTGACCAAGCTGGGCACCATGTGCTCCCGATTTCATCGTATTGGAGCGAATATCGAGCACTGCTATCAGACGGCCAACACAATTTTTTTTCAACGCCTGCAGGGTTAACGCGATCGCGGTGGGGTGATGCGCGAAATCATCGATGATTTGCACGCCGTTGATTTCCGCGATGACTTCCTGGCGTCGCTTGACGCCATTGAATTTACGCAAAGCTTCGAGCGATGTTTCTATCGCTACCCCGGCATGGCGCGCGGCGATAATCGCAGCGCTTGCGTTTAACGCGTTGAACTGTCCCTGCTGTGATAATTCCAGCGAGTAACTTGAACTGCCTTGATGCAGAACGTTTTGCTGCAAATAAAAGTCGGCCTGGGAATTGCTGGCGGAGAATTCCTGTTGCTCGCTCCAGCAACCCATTTGCATGACTTCTCGCAATGCCTCGTCATCATGGTTGACTATAATCAGCGCGCTCGCCGGCAGCGTGCGTACCAGGTGATGGAACTGACGCTTGATCGCGGCCAGGTCATCGAAGATGTCGGCATGGTCAAATTCGAGGTTGTTCAGTATCAACGTGCGTGGGTGGTAATGGATAAACTTGGAGCGCTTATCGAATAGTGCCGAGTCGTATTCATCGGCTTCAATAACGAAGAAGGGATCGCTGCCGAGTTTTGCTGACTGCGTGAAATTCTGGCTCATACCACCAATCAGGTAGCCGGGATCGAGGCCGGCATAAGCCAGTATCCATGCGAGCATACTGCTGGCGGTGGTCTTGCCATGGGTGCCGGCGACGGCTAGTACCCAACGCCGTTGCAGGACCTCTTCGTATAACCACTGGGGGCCAGAGGTGTAACGCAATCCACGTTCAAGAATGGCTTCAAACTGCGGATTGCCACGCGTTATGGCGTTACCGATGATAAATACATCGCAATCTTCGGGCAGTGCCTCGGCCACGTAGCCATGATGCAGCTCTATACCGGACTGCTCGAGCTGGGTACTCATGGGTGGATAAACATTGGCATCCGAGCCCGCCACCTCGCAGCCGAGTTCACGGGCAATTTGAGCAATGCCGGCCATGAAGGTGCCGCAGATTCCAAGAATGTAGATCTTCACTAGAAAAACCAGATAATGATGAATTGATAAACCACGAAGTAATTGAACGATATCATAGCTGAAAGATGCGTTGATATTTCGAAAGAACGCTTAAAAATCAGCGACAGTACCGCGAGATTCCAGATCATGATAACGAGGGTCAGGTAGATTAACAGATTCTCCATATTGTCTGTGTGATTGAGCACGCTGCGATACACCGGAATCATGGCCGCGGTGATGATCATGTTGGTTCCGAGCAGGGCCGAGAATGTTTGCTGGAACCTGGCCAGCAATTTCTTCCAGCGCAGCCCGGTGTAGGCTATCAGTCCCAGCATTCCCAGCTCCAGGGCTAGCTGTGCACAGACCACGGCATAGCTGCGTTGCTCATCGACTAGCAGCAAGCCGATCAGAAGATAACTGAAAATGGTAAGCGCGATACTATGGGCGCTGTAGGGCAGGCGTTCAGGGCTCGATAGCAGCAGGCACATTAATATATAGTGTTTGAGGCTAAGCAGCCATTGGCCGATGATATTTTGCATCTGCGACATCATAGCGGGTAAAAAACACAACACAATAAGGCGGGAAAATGAATGAGTAAAAAACGCCAGTTGGTTATAATGCCGTGCTTTTGATCAGTGAATTAAATGAGCGAATCACCAGCGACCGATTTGAGTAGCTTCCAGGGTCTGATCCAGAGCCTGCAGAATTACTGGTCCGAACAGGGCTGCGTGATTATGCAGCCGCTGGATATGGAAGTCGGTGCCGGTACTTTTCACCCGGCTACCTTTATTCGGGCCATTGGCCCCGAGCCCTGGCGCGCGGCTTACGTGCAATCGAGCCGGAGACCTACCGATGGGCGCTATGGCGAAAATCCCAATCGTCTACAGCATTATTTCCAGTTCCAGGTATTGCTCAAGCCTTCCCCCGACAATTTCCAGGAAATGTATCTTGCCTCCCTTGAAGCGCTCGGGCTAGATACGCTGGTGCATGATATCCGTTTCGTCGAAGACGATTGGGAATCACCAACTCTCGGCGCCTGGGGCCTGGGCTGGGAAGTCTGGTTGAATGGCATGGAGGTGACCCAGTTCACCTACTTTCAACAGGTCGGTGGCCTCGAATGCCGACCGGTATCGGGTGAGATTACTTACGGCATTGAACGCCTGGCGATGTACTTGCAGGGTGTGGATAGTATTTTCGATCTGGTATGGAGCAGGGGACCACAGGGGGTTATGACTTATGGTGATATCTATCATCAAAACGAAGTCGAGCAATCGGCCTATAACTTCGAATTTGCCGATATCGAGGCGCTGTTTCACTGGTTCGATGTCTGTGAGTCACAATGCCGGCAATTGATCGAGAAAAAACTTTCCCTGCCCGCTTACGAGCAGGTGATGAAGGCTTCACATGCGTTCAACCTGCTCGATGCGCGACACGCAATATCGGTGACCGAGCGTCAGCGATTCATCCTGCGGGTGCGTAGCCTGTCCCGTGGCGTCGCGGAGTGCTACCACGCATCACGTGAAGCGCTTGGATTTCCGTTGCTCAGGCAGGAGGCTGATGATGAATAGCGATTGCCTGATCGAAATTGGGACTGAAGAATTACCGCCGCGCGCGTTACAGTCGCTGGCGCAGAACTTTGCCGAACAGGTCGAGCGGGCACTGCGCGAAAACAAGCTTGCCCCAGCCTCGGTAGAGGTGTTTGCTACCCCGCGACGCCTGGCCATGCTGCTGCGGAAGACGCCGCTGCAGCAAGCAGAGCAGCTGATAGAGAAGCGCGGCCCGGCGCTTGATGCGGCTTTTGATGAGGACGGTAATCCATCGCGAGCCGCGCTCGGGTTCGCCGGGTCCTGTGGCGTCGATATCGATCAACTCGAACGCCGTGAGACCGACAAGGGTAGCTGGCTGTACTTTTGTGCAAGCCAGCCTGGACGCAGTTTACCGGATTTGTTGCCGCAACTGGTGGTGGATGCATTGACTGGCCTGCCAATCCCGAAGCGTATGCGCTGGGGGGATCGTAGTGATGACTTTGTGCGTCCGGTCAAATGGTTTCTGCTGATGATTGATAGCAAAGTCGTCGATGCTGAAATCTTTGGATTGCGCTCCGGCAAGCGTAGTTTCGGGCACCGTTTTCATGCTCCCGGGAGCCTGGAAATACCCACGGCCGGCGATTACGAACAAACCCTGCTTTCCGCGGGAATGGTAATTGCCAGCTTCGAGAAACGTCGTGACACTATTCGCGATCTGGTCGAACAGGAGGCAGCCCGGCTCGGCGGTATAGCGCATATCGAGAATGCCTTACTCGACGAAGTCACGGCGCTGGTCGAGTATCCGGTTGTGGTATGTGGTCAATTCGATGCAGAATTTCTCGAGTTGCCGGCCGAGGTGTTGGTGATGACAATGCAGGAGAATCAGAAGTATTTCGCGTTGTTCGATAGCGACGGCGCATTACTGCCGCATTTTATTGCCATCGCCAATATCGATAGCCGCAAGCCCGAAGTGGTTGCTCGTGGCAATGAGCGCGTGATTCGCCCGCGCTTTGCCGATGCCAAATTTTTCTTCGATCAGGACCGTAAACTGGGGCTGGATTTAATGCGCATTCGGCTCGACAGCGTGGTGTTTCAGGAAAGGCTCGGCAGTCTCGGCGACAAGACCAATCGTATCATCCGCCTCGCCAAGTATATCGCCAGTCATTCCGGCGACGACCAGGACCTGGTGCGCCGCTCCGCGGATCTTTGCAAGGCCGACCTGATGAGCGATATGGTGGGTGAGTTTCCCAGCTTGCAAGGGGTGATGGGTCGTTATTACGCGCAGTATCAACAGGAAGATGAAGTGGTATGCGCTGCCATCGAACAGCATTACTGGCCGCGTCATGCGGGCGACCAGCTGCCGCGAAGTGCAATTGCGCAAGCAATAGCGCTAGCTGATCGGCTCGATAGCCTGGTGGGTATATTCGCTATTGGCGAAAAACCGGGGGGTGATAAAGACCCGTTTGCGCTGCGCCGCGCGGCTCTGGCGGTGTTACGCATCATCATAGAAAATCAGTTATCCCTCGATCTCGCCGATCTGTGTCAGGTCGCGGCGGATGGTTATTCCAACCAGATCGAAGCGCATGGGGTTATTGCCGAAGTCATCGAATTCGTATTCGATCGCCAGCGTGCTTATTACCAGGAACAGAGTATCGGCTTCGATGTCGTCGATGCAGTCGCTTATAGCCGCCCCGGGCTGCTTTATGATTGCGATCTGCGCATCAGGGCAGTACAGGATTTTCAAAGCCATGAAGCTGCACCGGCGCTGGCCGCAGCCAACAAGCGTATCAGCAACATCCTCAAAAAACAGGCTCAGGCAACGAATACGGTTGATCAGAAGCTGTTGCAGGAAAACGCTGAAAAGGAACTCTTTAAACAGCTGCAGGCGATTAAGGAGGGGGCTGCGAAGCACTTCTCGCAGCGAAACTACCTGCAGGGGCTGGAGCGATTGGCCGAGTTAAGGCCCGCGGTCGATATGTTTTTTGATGAAGTAATGGTCATGGTCGATGATGTCGCAGTGAAGAACAATCGGCTTGCACTACTCGACCAACTGTTGCAAAGTTTCCGTCTAGTTGCTGATTTTTCACGAATTCAACCCTGAAGGACCTGCTTAAAATAGGAGTTTCGAGTGCCGAAAATGGTAATCCTGGACAGAGACGGCGTCATCAATCACCTGCTGGATGATGACGTCACTACTGTCGATAGCTGGGATCCGATACCCGGTAGCATCGAAGCAATCAATCGATTAAAAAAAGCCGGTTACCTGGTTACCATTGCGTCGAATCATTCGGGGATCGCGCGCGGCTATTATACCGAGGACGAATTACTGGCAATGCATGCCAAAATGCAGCGTTTGCTTTCCGCGCGAGGTGCCAGTGTCGATGGCATCTTTTACTGTGTGCATGGTCCGGAAGCAAATTGTATCTGTCGCAAACCCAAGCCCGGATTACTGTTTCAGATTGCCAAAAAGTTTGCCATTGATTTATCACAAACGCCCCTGGTAGGGGACAATATTACTGATATTCAGGCCGCTAAGATGGCCAATGCGAAACCAGTCCTGGTGCGTACCGGAAAAGGCGAGTATGTCATGCAACATTTCCCGGAAGCGCTTGATGTTCCCGTATACGATGATCTAGCCCACTTCGTACGCGATACTTTGCGTCGTAAGTAGGATTTGACCGTGGTTAGCCCGCTCTACAGGTTCTGGTTGGGGGTACGCTCTACATTATTCTGGATATCATTCCTGCCTTTCGGGCTGTTGTGCGCCGCCTTGCTATCGCTAATGTTTTTCCTGCCGCTGAAAATCCGTATTTTGGTAATTAGAATCTGGATGAGTTATGCGCTGGCCACCTTGCGAATTTTTTGCGGGCTTAAATATACTGTCGAGGGGCTGGAAAACATTCCCGAGAACGGGTTTATCGTCATGAGTAAACATAGTTCAACCTGGGAAACGATAGTTATACAGCGATTTTTTCGTCCCCTTGTCTGGGTGGTAAAACGCGAGTTGACCTGGATTCCGTTTTTCGGCTGGGGTCTGAAGGCGATGGATGCGATCGCGCTGAATCGGGGCACCGGGCGCAAGGCCATAAACCAGTTAATTCGGGAAAGCCAGTTTCATATGGATCAGGGTCGGATCCTGATGCTGTTCCCCGAGGGTACGCGGGTCCTGCCGCTACAAAAAAAACCATTCAAAATCGGTGGTGCAATTGTGTCACAGCGCACCGGCTATGCGGTGCTGCCGATAGCGCATAATGCAGGTGAATTCTGGCCACGGCATAGCTGGATCAAGTGGCCCGGCACAGTTCGCGTCGTTATCGGCAAGCCGATAGATCCCGCTGGCAAAAAGCCCGAAGAAATAATCGCCGAAGTGGCTACCTGGATAACGAGTGAATGCGAGCGAATCAGTGACAAATCCCAACTGCAACGGATTGGTGTTCTGCCGTCACCGCTGTCCACCAGTGAATCCGGGTAGACAATGTCCGCTTGTATCGATCAACAGATCTGCCAATCGGCATCCGCAGCAAAGCTGCACTTGCGCGCAAACTTGAAGGATTACGGGTTGCTGCCGTTGCGGGTTAAATTACTGATACTGCTATTGCTCTACGCCGGCCTGGTTGAAGCGGAATGGGCCGGGGCGCTAATAGAGATTGCAAATTATGATGCGGACTGGAAATTTGATAACGATGTGCGCGAAGCGCGAATCACCAGTATCAGTTTTCAGCTTGAAGAGAAATTCGAAACCGGGCTTCGTGCGGGCGGCGGTTTTGGTTATTTTGATATGCGCCTCGATGGCAACGACGGGGATGCGGAAGATTTTGATGGGCAGTACCTGCAACTTTACCTGCGTCAACCATGGTCTATCAACGAGACAGTCTCGTTGTACGGGTTATTTGATTATCGCTACAATTCCGGTGACAGCCGTGGGGGAGGCGAGCGGGCTGATATAGACTGGAACGAAGTTAGCCTGCATATCGGGGCGAGACTGCGTTTCTCCGACTATAGAATCACACCCTTCGTGGCTTACTTCCATATTGACGGCGATACCAGCGGTGATGGTGGTTCTGGCGATTTCGAAAATGATGATTCGGCAACCCAGGGTATCAAATTCGACTTTATAATCGAGGATACCGGCTTCATCCGGTTAGAGGCTAGAACAGGTTATCAGTCCGGTGGTTTTCTCAGTTTCGGACGGCGTTATTAGTTGCTGTTCGCGTAACGGCTTTTATGTTCGTTGTAAAGGTCTGTCAACTCGTCAATGCTGTCCTGATCGTATTCACGCAAACCGCTTAATACCATTTTCTTCTGGCCTTTGCCGACCTGCTCACCATTGCAGCACAGATCATAATTGAGCGCGACATCACCACGCTTACCGTAAAGACGAAAAATACTATCGTTCAGTGAGAGTTCCACAGAATCGATATCGAGCGTATCCAGCGAAATTCGCATATGATCGTAGATGATCAACGGTCTCTCGGTATTTATCATGGCGTTGTTTTCTTTCATCAGCGGCACCAGTACATGCGGGAACGTGTGACCGGAAAACTCGACATAGTTGCGCGTCAACGAGCCGATGAGATCCGGGTTTTGGCTATGCGCACCGTTGCTGGAAACGTCGAGATACTTTTTATCGTTCTCATCGTAGATAGATATTTCGCGTGCGTTTATCTCGGGCAAAATCAGCGTAACATCGTCGCTAACCATGCCCGAAAATGAAAATCCCATGGTTTGACGCAGGCCGTAATGGTGGATAATTACCGAGAACAACAAATCGCCAGGCACACAGAAGCGTTTCGACTCGACATCGTGGATCGAATTAAAATCACCCGCGACCGATTTCGCGAAATCGCTTGCCTGTTGCCGGGTGAATGAAAGCTTGAAACCTTCCAGGTTGTAATATTTTTCCAGGTTCATTTTTTATTCTCGGGTTAACGTCCCGTACCCCAGAGTGGTATCTTACCCCATTTTTGCGGGGGAGAACTAAATAGTGAGTGCCTGCGCTTACATAATCAGCTGGCCGGAGTCGAATGATGCTTAATTTTTCCAACCTCGCGTTGCGCCGTTCGACGACACTGTTGTTCGAAGCGGTTGATATTAAGATCTATGCTGGACAAAAACTCGGCATTACCGGAGCCAATGGCTGCGGCAAGTCGTCGCTGTTTGCACTGATTCGAGGCCAGTTATCTGCCGACCAGGGAGAGTTTACCCTGCCGCAGCACTGGGCGGTGGCCGCGGTAGAGCAGGAGACCAGCCTGAGTGAACGCATCGCACTCGAATATGTTGTCGATGGTGATGAAGAATTAAGACAGATCGAGGCCAGGCTCGCGGTAGCCGAGAGCAAACCGGATCCTATGGTGATCGCCAGTTGTCATGAACGGTTTCAGGAAATAGATGGCTACCAGGCGGAGAGTCGGGCAGCGCGGCTGCTCGCGGGTCTGGGGTTTAATGAAGCCGATATACGCAAACCGATGAACAGTTTTTCTGGCGGCTGGATCATGCGGCTCAACCTGGCGCGGGCATTGATGTGTCGCTCCGACCTGCTGTTGCTGGATGAGCCAACCAATCACCTGGACCTGGATGCGGTAATCTGGCTGGAGCAATGGTTGCGACGCTACCAGGGTACCTTGTTACTGATTTCGCACGACCGTGATTTTCTCGACGCGGTAGTTACCTCTATCGCCCATGTCGAAAATCAACGTATCAGCCTTTATCGAGGTAACTATTCAGCGTTTGAAGTACAGCGGGCCGAACGTCTGTCGCAACAACAGGCGGCACATTTAAAACAGCAACAAAGCATTGCGCATATGCAGAGCTTTATCGATCGCTTCCGCGCCAAGGCGACCAAGGCGAAGCAGGCACAAAGCCGGATCAAGGCACTGGAGAAGATGCAGCTGATTGCGCCGGCGCATATTGATTCACCATTCCATTTCGAGTTTCGTGCCCCACGGGCACTACCTACCTCACTGCTCAAACTCGAAGGTGTGGCGACCGGCTATGGTGATATGGTCGTACTCGAGGATATCGAGTTTTCGCTGATTCCGGGTGAGCGTATCGGTTTGCTTGGTCTTAATGGCGCTGGCAAATCGACTTTTATCAAGTTGCTGGCAAACCAGCTGCAGGCCTTTCGTGGAGATGTGACCCGTGCCAAAGATCTGCAAATAGGATATTTTGCCCAACACCAGGTTGAACAACTTGATCTGGATGCCAGTGCCTTGTTGACCATGCAACGACTCGGACCTGAATTAAGTGAACGGGATGTTCGCGGGTATCTTGGCGGGTTCAATTTCCAGGGTGAGAAAGTACTGCAGGCTGTAAAGACTTTTTCCGGCGGTGAAAAGGCTCGACTGGTGCTGGCGTTACTCATCTGGAATCGCCCGAATTTACTATTACTCGACGAACCGACCAACCACCTCGATCTGGAAATGCGCCTTGCCTTGAACCAGGCTTTGCAGGGATTTGAAGGCAGTGTCATCCTGGTATCGCATGATCGTCATTTATTGCGCAGTGTCTGTGATGATCTCTGGCTGGTGGATGCTGGTGGGCTAAAGCGTTTCGAGCAAGACCTCGATGCGTATCCGGCCTGGCTGGCGCAACGTAAATCGCGTAGCGATGGAGCAACTGGGTTTACTGCCGCCAGTTCGCCGCAAAACCGACGCCAGCTGAAGCTGCAACTGAACCAGCTCAGTAAAGTTGAAAAAACCATAGCGAAGTTGAGCGCCGCGCGCGAACGCCTGGAGCAGAAACTCAGTGACAACTCGATTTATGCTGCGGAAAACCGGGATTCACTGGATGCCAGTCTGGCGGCCCAGGCGGAAAACCACAAACAGCTTATCCAGGCGGAAGAGGACTGGCTTAGTCTTAGCGAAGCGATCGAGGCCATCGAGCAGCAGACAAGCTAACTGTTTCGGCAATTGCAAACGATTTGGCCGAGGGTTTTGAGGGCGCTCTGGTTGGCTTCGTTCCACGGAAAGCCACAGTTGATACGTAGATGATTTCTAAATCGGCGCGTTGCCGAAAACAGGATACCCGGCGTTACACCGATATTGTGCTCCAGGGCCCGATTGAAGATGTCGATGCTATCGCAACCCCTGGGCATCTCCACCCAGAGGACGTTGCCGCCGTGGGGATTTGAAACCCGCGTCCCCTCGGGGAAATTCCTGGCGATCATAAAACGACCTTTTTCAACCTGCTCGCGCATCGCCACCCGCAACCGCACCAGGTGCCTGTCGTATTGTCCGCTGCTTAAAAACTCGGCCAGCGCCAGTTGATTGATCGACGAGGTGGCCGAGGACCAGGCCTGTTTGAATTGCAGAAATTTCTTGTGATAGCGACCTGCAATAACCCAGCCGATGCGATGACCCGGCGCCAGGGTTTTGGAAAAAGACGAACAACTCAGCACGATGTTGTTGAGATCATAGGACTTGGCAGGGCGGGGTGGTTTATTGCCAAAATAAACGCTGCCGTAAACGTCATCTTCGATTAGCGGGATATCGCGCTCGGCCAGCAGATTTACCAGTTCGCGTTTCTTATCCTCCGGCATCTGGCAACCCAGCGGGTTGCTGGTATTGGGTGACGCCAGCACCGCGCTAATATCCATGGTGTCGAAGGCTTCTTCGAGGGCATCGAGATTCAGCCCGGTCACCGGATCAGTTTCAATCTCAACCGCCAGCATTCCCATTTGTTCTATCATGCGCAGCACCGCAAAATATGTTGGCGATTCGACCGCGATGATATCACCGCGTTTGGCGACGGTGCGCAGACTGATAGACAATGCCTCGGTGGCGCCGGAGGTGATAATAATATCGTTCGCGCTGATTCGGGTGTAGGTCTGGGCATACTGCTGGGCGATCTGTTCGCGTAGCTTTAAGTCACCGGGTGGAAACAGGTAGTCCATGCTTTTTTGCGGATATCGACTGATGATGCTGCGCGTGGCTCGAGTCAGCGATTTTACCGGCATGAAGTCCATTGATGGATTTGAAGTACCAAACGGTGTTATGCGTGGATTGTTCGCATTGCGAAACACTTCCTCGAACAAATCGCCGAAACGTACGCGACGGGCCTGGCCGGGCGTCGCGGCCGATTTTGCGATATCGTTGATCTGGTTGACGAGGGCATTGACATAAAATCCGGATTGCGGTTTAGCGCTCAGCACGCCCTGGTCTTCGAGATTGACATAGGACTGGGTGATGGTGGCGATACTGACCCCAAGCTGCTTGCTGAGTTTGCGCAGCGATGGGGCCTTGTCCCCGGGCTTGAGATCGCCTTTCTCGATCAATGCGTTTATATAGCGAGATACCTGGTCGTACTTGTAGGTTTCGGGGCGTGAAACTGTCATGGTGAATGAATAACTGTACTGTATTGGTTATGAAAAAATTGTAACTGTTATTATAACAGTTTCACCAATAATATTGCATCATTGCCGTCGCGGCGGTTTATCTGCCCCGGCAACTAGTTAAAACCCCCTCCTCCTCAGGTTTTGACTTATATTTAGCCCACCCGTTTTTCGGGTGGGCTTTTTTTTGCCTGCAGGCCTACTGCGCTTGCATAGACGTCGCGAAAAATTGATGCCAAATGCTCATTTAGGCTCATCTAAACTCCGCTTTGTCCTCAATTTTTCGCGACGTCTATGCTGCGCTCGTGACGGCCTGCAGGCAAAAAATATTCAAATGGCTGCTAAAATTTAGCGACGCTATATCTTTGCAGGTTAAGAGCTGAATGCAAAAAACTGCCAGATCCAGTCTCTAGATGGTGTTCGGACGACTTGTTTCCGATGGTAAAGAAATGGCGCGCTCGGCGGGAGTCGAACCCACGACCTTTGGCTTCGGAGGCCAACACTCTATCCATCTGAGCTACGAGCGCATTGCATATCTTGCCAAGCCCGGTCAGGCTGCGCCGTGATTGTAAACCAAAGCGGTACAGTTTAGACAGGATAGTCAAATATTTTTTGCGAATTGGCCTTATTTCGAGGATAATGCGCAGCGATTCCGATCGCCTTCTAATTCCCGGAGACAGCTAGTGAGTTCAGCTCAAGACGAAACCTTTTCGCCACAAAATATAGGCGTCCTCCTGGGATTGCTGCTGCTTGCAATCATCCTCGGTGAAGTTGTGTTCAATCAACACGATGATGAGCTGATGGCTGCACCCGTCGATACGATGGAAGACATTGCCATGCGACTCAAGCCGGTCGTATCGCTCGATGATATGCGCAGTAGTATGAAAGTTGCATCGGTTGCCGCTGGCAGCGCAAACAAATCACCTGATCAACTGTACCAGGGCGCCTGCCTGGCCTGTCATTCCACCGGTGCAGCCGGCGCACCCAAGATCGGTGACGCCGCGATTTGGAAAGAACGCAGCGCCAAGGGACTGGAGGCACTCGTAAGTGGGGCGATTAACGGCGTTGGCGCCATGCCACCGCGGGGTGGCTCGCAGTATGACGATGATCAAATGCGTGCGGTTGTCGAGTACATTCTTGCTGAATCCAAATAGCATCGGCTTAGACCACATCGTTGCCGCGCAAGTGCGGTGCTAGAAAAATCAGAAACTGTCAAATCCCTCTTTTTGCAGTGGTCCGACGCATCGGCATGACTGAAGATTAAAAGGGTCCCGATGGGCGTAGCAGAATGAAGGCAGACATTTCAAGGCCGCTGGCGGTCCGGCTGTCGATATGAAATTGCTTCGCTTACATGCGATTTCAATATTAGATCTTCAGCGGCCAGATCAGCGATGGTGCGCGCCAGTTTGAGTAGCTTATGATAACTGCGTGCAGTCAGGCGTAGCTTTTCGATGGCAAGCTTTAACAGTTGTTTACTGTCTGCTTCCAGGCTGCAGAAGCGAGCTAAATCTCGATTGTTAAGCTGGGAGTTGACGTATCCCTGGCGGACGAGTTGCAGTTGGCGCGCGCGGCTGACACGCTCTCGAACCAGGGAGCTGGTTTCGCCCCAGTTGGCTTCTTGCATAATCAAATGCCGGTAATCGAGCCGTCCCAGCTCGATCTGAATATCGATACGATCCAGCAGCGGCACCGATAATTTATTACGATAACGTTTCAATTGCTCTGCCGAGCAATTACAGGATTTGATCGAATCGCAACCACCAGGACAGGGGTTCATTGCCGCGATGAGTTGAAACTGCGCCGGAAATTCGGCTTTGCCGGACGCGCGTGAAATATGAATCTTTCCGGTTTCAAGCGGCTCGCGTAAAACTTCGATTGAACGGCGATCGAACTCCGCCAGTTCATCGAGAAACAAAACACCATTGTGTGCCAGGGAAATTTCGCCAGGCTTAGGATTTCTGCCGCCACCGACCAGGGCAATACCTGACACGGTGTGGTGAGGCGACTGGAATGGTCGCTCGAGCCAGTTGCCGGGATTTACGGGTTGCTGGCAGACCGAGCGGATACTGGCGCTGCTCAGCGCCTCGTCTTCGTTCATGGGTGGCAGAATCGAGTTGAAGCGTTGCGCCAGCATGCTCTTACCGGTACCGGGTGGGCCCATCATCAACATATGGTGGCCGCCGGCAGCGGCAATTTCGAGTGCCCGTTTCGCCTGATACTGACCATGGACTTCTGCCAGGTCCAGTTCATGGTTTGCGCCTTTGGGCGCCACTGAGTCATCGAGCAGGGGTAGAGGGTCGCCGCCGTTGAGGCTGCGACAAATGTCCGCTAATGAACCTGCTAATTGTATCGGCAGATCGCTGAGCATGGTTGCTTCAGGTTGATTTTGCTGCGGGATGATAGCCGACTGCCCCGCCTTTTTAGTGGCGATCAAGGCGGGTAATAAGCCATTTACTTTGCGACATGCGCCGCTCAATGCCAGCTCGCCAAAACACACAGTATTTACCAGGCCGGATGTTTTTATCTGTGAGGAAGCGGCAAGTATGCCAAGCGCGATCGGTAAATCGTAGCGCCCACCTTCTTTCGGCAGGTCAGCCGGAGCCAGGTTGACGGTGATTCGGCGCGCAGGAAACTCAAAACCGGAATTAAGAATTGCCGAGCGCACCCTGTCGCGCGCCTCGCGTACCGCGGTCTCGGGCAATCCCACCACGGTAAAAGCCGGTAAACCATTGGATATATGTACTTCGACGCGAACTTCGGGGGCATCGATGCCTAATTGAGCGCGAGTCTGGAGTTGGGTAAGTGACATGGCAGAATCCTTTCTGTTTATAGCTAACCAGCAGTTTTGACGTTTAACTTGACGCTTCCTGCGTCCTGTGCGGCCCAGTCTAACACGAAACATCGGCGACTTTGCGAGCGCGGGCCGCGATCGATGCGCGGAATTTCGATTGATCCAGACTATCCGCATACCCGAATGCGCCGAGCGCCTACCCCATATTGAATATTAGTATATAAGGGAATATTAATATAATGAGTAAACGATTTTTTTGAGGACCAGCAGAGGGTTAAAATCATGCGTACAAGACGACTAAACACAGTACTTCCGGCTATTTTTCTCGCACTTGGCCTGGCGATTGCCGACTCGGTAACGTTTGCCAGTGAACCGCAGGCGAATACATCCGGGCATAAATTTGAACTTGCGAAGCAGTACTACGGGCAGTGTAGTGATACCGACGGTGCGGAGTTCGATGCGATCAGACCGCAACTGAATGCGTTCACCGATATGGAGTTGATGGCGCAGACCATGGCGGATCCGGCAAAGTTCGTGCAACTGATGACGGTGGTTAACGATCCGCGCACGATTCACGTCATGACCAAGTGCGCCACCGAGCCGGTCATGTGGGATACCTGGATGAGCGGCATGACCGACTTCGATAAAATGAGCCGTGCCATGGGGCACTTCATGAACCCGAGCATGTATATGGCGTGGATGATGGCGCCGATGAACCCCGCGATGTATCAGCCGATGATGCAAATGGCCGATCCCCAGTACTACACCCGCTGGATGAATGCGATGGCGAACCCGGCTTTCTATCAACCGATTACATCGCTCGCCGACCCGGACTGGTATACCCCGCGCATCAACTGGATGATGAATCCGCAGTCTATGCAGCCAATGTTCAGCATGATGAACATGGGTAACTATTTCGCGCCGGTGTCGACTGCGAATGATGCAGCCGAGGTACCAGCAAACTAGTAAATGCAAGGGCAGCCGCGGTATCGTACACTGCAGCTGCCGCAAACTTAATCCGGGAGAACAATGATGAAACCGAATATGGGAACCACTGATCGAGCCATTCGCGCCATTGTCGGTATCGTGGCGATAGCGGCCTGGCCGCTGGGTCTTGCCGAAGGGACGCTGGGAGTAATCGCTTTGGTGGTCGGCGTGGTGCTGATAGGCACCGTGCTGCTTCGATGGTGCCCGCCATACGATTTACTCGGCATCAACACCGGCGCAGGCAAAGACTGACATAGTTCTGCAAAGGATTAAGTGCCCGACTTGACCCTTTGTTTCAGTCCAGCGTCTGTTCCAGCTCTTTCAGTCGGGCTTCGATAACCTCGAGTTTCTCCCGGGTGCGCTGCAATACGCGTGCCTGGATATCGAATTCCTCGCGACTCACCATTTCATAATTAGCAAGCTGTTGCTGTAACAGGCTTTTCAAGCGCGCGTCGAAATCGGCTTTAACCTGCTGTAATCCCGGTGGTAACAATTCGTTTATCTTTTCCGATAGGCGATTGATAGTTTGATTGTCAATCATATAGGCCCCAAATTAGTGCATAAATCTATGAATATGCACCAGTAAAGTGCAAAAACAGCTTATGAAAGACCAATTCTACCCATAATTTGCGTGTTTTCCCAGAGTCGCGAAAATCGAGGCCTGCTTTTTTGGAGAACTACTTATGAAAATCATTACTGCGATTATCAAGCCATTCAAGCTTGATGACGTTCGCCAGGCACTCGGAGAAATCGGCGTGCAGGGGTTGACCGTCTCTGAAGTGAAAGGCTTCGGGCGTCAAAAGGGGCATACCGAGCTTTATCGGGGTGCGGAGTACGTGGTTGATTTCCTGCCCAAGGTGAAACTCGAAGTTGCCATTGATGATGATCTGGTTGACCAGGTCATAGATGCAATTACCAGTAGCGCCAACACCGGCAAGATCGGCGATGGCAAAATTTTTGTCACCACACTTGAACAGGTTGTCCGTATTCGTACGGGTGAATCTGGTCCTGCAGCGCTATAGGGGGCGAACATGGAAAATCAAATTTTTGAATTACAGTACGCACTCGATACATTCTATTTTCTTGTTTGTGGCGCTTTGGTCATGTGGATGGCTGCCGGCTTTGCCATGCTCGAGGCCGGACTGGTACGTTCCAAGAACACGACTGAAATCCTGACCAAGAACGTTGCGTTGTTCGCGGTAGCTTGCACGATGTACATGGTTTGTGGTTATTCGATCATGTATGGCGGCGGCGACTTTACGATGTTTCTCTCGGGCATTATTGGTGACGGTGTTGCCGGCGCCGAGGAACCTGCAACTTATGCGCCATCGGCGGATTTTTACTTTCAGGTTGTGTTTGTCGCGACTGCGATGTCAATCGTCTCAGGCGCGGTGGCAGAGCGGATGAAACTCTGGGCATTTCTGCTCTTCACTGTTGTCATGACAGGACTGATCTACCCGATGGAAGGTCGCTGGACCTGGGGTGGAGAGCCGGTTTTCGGTATGTACACGCTCGGTGACCTCGGTTTCTCGGACTTTGCTGGTTCAGGCATCGTGCATATGGCGGGAGCGGCAGCCGCGCTTGCTGGGGTTATGTTACTCGGCGCTCGTAAAGGCAAGTATGGCAAGGATGGACATATCAATGCGATTCCGGGCGCCAACCTGCCGTTAGCTACCCTTGGTACCTTCATCCTCTGGCTGGGCTGGTTCGGATTTAACGGTGGCTCGGTGCTGGCTACGTCATCTGTCGAAAGCGCCAACGCGGTTGCAGTAGTGTTCATGAATACTAACGCGGCTGCAGCGGGTGGCCTGATCGCAGCATTGCTGGTAGCCCGTATTATGTTCGGTAAGGCCGATCTGACCATGGCATTGAATGGTGCCCTGGCGGGCCTGGTTGCAATTACTGCGGAACCGTCCACACCAACTCCACTGCTGGCCACACTGTTTGGTTCTATTGGTGGTGCGCTGGTCGTCTTTAGTATCGTTACCATGGACAAACTCAAGATCGACGATCCGGTCGGTGCGATCTCGGTACATGGTGTAGTAGGTTTGCTCGGTTTGCTGCTGGTGCCAGTGACCAATGACGGCGCCAGCTTCTCTGGACAGATCTACGGGGCATTGACGATTTTCGTCTGGGTATTTGGTGCCAGTTTCGCGACCTGGTTCGTGATCAAGATGATCATGGGTATCCGCGTTAGCGAGGAAGAGGAATACGAAGGCGTGGACCTCGCAGAATGTGGTATGGAAGCCTACCCCGAGTTTGCCAAGGCCAGCAGTTAAATTTGGCCGTAGGTTCAATTCAAAAGAGGCCGGCAGGGATGCCGGCCTCTTTTTTTGTGTGCTACCATAGCGATAAAATCAAAGTAGCTGGTTATCATGTTGTGCTATATCTATCGTAGCGACCGAAAATTAGACACCTATCTTTATCTTGCTGATAAAGACGATTTTTCGGTTGTCCCCGAGGACTTGTTGCGTGTCTTCGGCCCCCCGGAGTTCAGTTTTAGTTTCGATTTGACGCAGGAGCGCGTGCTCGCCAAGGAAGATAGCGGTGAAGTGCTCGATAACCTCGCCAACCAGGGCTACCATCTGCAACTTCAGGACGACATTCTGGTAGAGCAGATGCTCGCCATGAAGGCGGTTAACTGAAATTACTTCGCCAGGTACTCTTTTCCCGGCCGCTCCAGCAAAGTCAGGATTTCATTAGACAGGTCTTTGGCGTCGATGCCAAAATCACCATCCAGCGATCGGCAGTAACTGTCGGTAAAAGATTCCCACTCACCGGCAGTGAAAATTTCTCCCTGCCGAGCCTGTCGGCGAATATTGAACAATAATCGCGCGATCACTTTATCCCTGGTTGCCTGCTTGCGGTAAGGGTTTCGGGTTTCGCGATCTATCAGGGTCAGTTTCAACGAGTCGCCCGGCTTGCCTGTGCTGATAATATCTTTCAACCGGGTGGATCCGAAAAAACCTTTGCCGTGCAACCTGCCCAGCAGGGATCCGAAATCGACCATGATGCTGTTGCGAGCGGCTTTATCGGCATCACGGTAAACCCGGGACAGGTCCTGGCCTGGTACTTCAAGCGTTATGATGAAACCTTTCAAGGGCACTCCGAGGCGTAACTCTTCGCCCGCAGCGACTACTTCGGCAACATCAAAGCCAAGCTGGTCGAGCAAGCGAAACTGCATCATTTCCTTGAACGGTCTGCTGTGTGCCAATCGCCCTCTGCAGTAACTTTCCAGCGCCGAGGAAAATTTTTCTGCACGGGTTCTTTTTAGATAGAAATTGCTCTCGCCGAGATCCAGGCGACGCACATCTCGCAGGCTGTTCTCCTCGACTACCGTGCCGACGGAGGTTTGCATTATCTGATGGTAGCCGTGCAAATTACTGGATCGCAGCAGATCGACGAATGCCGGATTAATCTGCAGGCGGATCATGGCGCTACAGGCGGTCCCTCAGGGCGTAGTAACTCATCCCAAGTACGAGTCCGGGCCAGCGCAGCAAATCTCCGCCGGGAAAGTTTCGCGTGGGAATTTTACCGAACAGATCAAAATTCTCGGCTTCGCCGGCGATCGCCTCGGCGATCAGTTTTCCCGCCAGCGTCGCCATCGCAACTCCCTGACCGGAGTAGCCTTGCGCGTAGTAGGTGTTGTTTTGACCGAGTCGTCCAAAATGCGGCATGCGGTTCAAGGTGACTGCGAGGGTGCCGCCCCAGGCATAATCGATGCGACTATCTTCGAGTTGCGGATAGACCTGCAGCATTGGTTTGCGCACGAAACTGGCGATATCGCCCGGAAAATTTTGCCGGTAATTTTCACCACCACCAAACAGCATGCGCTTGTCCGCCGATAAGCGATAGTAATTGACCACAAAACGTGAATCGGCGATAGCGACATCCCGCGGGTTGATTACGCTGAGTTGGCCCTCACTCAAGGGTTCGGTGGCGATTACGAAATTGTTGATTGGCATGATCTTGCCGGATACGCGTGGTTCCAGTTTTCCCAGATAGCCGTTACAGGCAAGCACGATGCTGTCTGCTTCGACGATGCCCTGTTTCGTCATGATGCGGTTGGGACTACCCTCTTCGAAGCCTTCGACGACCGTGGACTGGTAGATGCTGGCGCCGGCGACGAGTGCCGCGTCGGCCAGACCCAGCGCATAGTTGAGCGGGTGTAAATGCCCGGCGCCCATATCCAGGCTACCACCGAAGTAGCTATCGCTCCCCACCAGCTCTGCCATTGCGTCTTGCTCGAGGTACTCGATTTGCTGGTAGTCGTACTGGCGGCGCAGAAAATCGACGTATGCCTCGGTGCCACGCGCGTAAGCGGGTTTGTGGTTTGGATGAGCAATACCGGGTTTCAAATCGCAATCGATGTCATGTTCGGCGATGAGTTGCCTGGCCAGGTTCTTGGCGGCCTCGGCTAGTTCCCAGAACTGCCGCGCGGTATCCGTACCGACCATTGCGGTGAGTTCATCCTGATCCTTACGCTGTCCGCTGCAAAGCTGTCCACCATTACGCCCCGAAGCTCCCCAGCCCGGTTTGCGTGCTTCAAGCAACACCACATCGTAGCCACGCTGGGCTAGATGCAGCGCAGACGACAGGCCGGTATAACCGGCGCCGATAATACAGACATCGGCGCGGCGCGAACCATCCAGCGGGGTTAGTTCGACGCTCCGATTTTGACTCGCATGGTAGTAGGAGTTCGGATAATCGCCGGAGTCGCTGCGATCCTGGACTAACTTAAAGCTCATGCTGGCAGAGTCAGGCGATCGCTTGCTGGGTCATATCGAGACACTGCCAGGCACGTTCAATAAAAATATCGACTTCCTCCGGCTTCAATATCAGTGGTGGCGAAATGATCATCGAATCACCAACTGCACGCATTACCAGGTTATTGTCAAAACAATAGTCGCGGCAGATACCGCCCACGCCCAGGTCCTTGTCGAACTTGAGATAGTTTTCCTTATCCTTGACCAGTTCCAGCGCGCCCAGCATGCCGACGCCGCGGACTTCGCCTACGAGGGGGTGTTCGCCCAGTTCGCGCAGTCTTTTCTGCAAATAGGGGGCAGTGATTTCACGCACGGTTTGGACGATGTTTTCACGTTGCATCAGCTTGATATTGGCAATCGCGACCGCGGCGCACACCGGGTGACCCGAATAGGTATAGCCGTGATTGAATTCACCGCCCTGCTTGATCAAAACATCCATTATATGGTCTGCAACCATAACCCCGCCGATTGGCAGGTAGCCTGAAGAGAGGCCCTTGGCGATGGGCATCAGGTCGGGTTTCAAGTCGTAATAATTGCTACCAAACCATTCGCCGGTGCGGCCGAACCCACATATAACTTCGTCGGCGACCAGCAGGATGCCGTAGTGTTGACAAATCTTTTTGACTTCCGGCCAGTAGCTATCCGGTGGCACGATAACGCCACCGGCGCCCTGGATGGGTTCGGCAATGAAAGCTGCAACCTTGTCGACACCCAGTTCTTCGATTTTATCGGCGATTGATTGCGCCACCTGGCGACCGAATTCTTCGCGGTCGAGATCAGTGCCAAGTTCACAGCGTTTGGCAAACCAGTTGGGTTGCTCGACATGAACGACATCCGGAATGATACCGCCCTGGGCGTGCATATCATCCATGCCACCCAGGCTAGAAGAGGCAATAGTGCTACCGTGATAGGCATTCTTGCGGCTGATAACGACCCGCTTTTCGGGCTTACCCATGATATCCCAGTAACGCCAGACCAGGCGCAACACGGTATCGTTGGCCTCTGACCCGGAGCTGGTAAAAAAAGCATGGTGCATATGCGCGGGCGTCACTTCCGCAAGCAATGCGGAGAGTTCCGCCGCGGGCGGCGTCGACGTCTTGAAGAATGCGTTGTAGTAGGGTAATTGCTGGATTTGCGCAGTGGCGGCTTCGATCATGTCCTTTTGTCCGTAACCCATGTTGACGCACCATAGTCCCGCCATCATATCGAGCAGTTCATTGCCATCAGAATCGGTCAGGTAGACGCCCTTTGCCGATTCGATAATGCGCGGCGGCTTTTGCAGCAGATCGTTTGGATTGGTAAACGGGTGCAAGTGGTGAGCGCCATCCTGGGTTTGCCACTTTTCGGTATTGCTCATATCCATTGCGGTTGCTTCGGTCATAATGTTCACCTTAGACTTTTAACAGTAAATGCTCCCGTTCCCAGGGGCTGATTACATTGAGAAAATTATCGAATTCAACTTCTTTGACCGCGACGTATACCTCGACGAAGGAATCGCTGAATACTTCGCGCAGTTCCTTGCATTCGGCGAGACGATGTAACGAATCGTACCAGTGTCGCGAAAGCTGGATCGGTTCATTGTAAGCGCTGCCGACAATTGCTTCGGTTGGCTGTAAGCCCTGTTTCATGCCGACATAACCACAGGCGAGGGTGGTTGCGATCGCCAGGTAGGGGTTCACGTCGGCGGATGCGATCCGGTTTTCGATGCGCATCGCTTTGGGATTATTGTCCGGTATACGAAATCCGGTAGTGCGATTGTCGTAACCCCAATGGAAATTGATGGGTGCTGCCATGTCCTTGACAATACGGCGGTAGGAGTTCACGTAGGGCGTCATCAACGCCATTGCTTCGGGCAGAAATTGTTGCAGTCCAGCGATATGGCTGAGTAGTAAATCGTTCGGCATGCCATCCGGCGTCGAGAAAATATTCTCACCCGTTTTCAGGTCTTCGACGCTTTGATGGATATGCATCGCGCTGCCGGGCTGTGCTTCCATGGGCTTGGCCATGAAGGTCGCATACAAATCATGACGCAATGCAGCTTCACGCACGGTACGCTTGAACAGGAATGCCTGGTCGGCCAGTTCCAGCGGGTCGCCGTGGAGCAGATTAATCTCCATCTGGCCCATGCCTTCTTCGTGAATCAGGGTGTCGATCTCAAGGCCCTGGGCCTCGCAAAAATCGTACATATCGTCAAACATCGGATCGAAATCATTGACCGCGTCGATATTGAAAGATTGTCCGCCACGTTCGGCTCTGCCGGTGCGGCCGATGGGGGGTAACAAGGCATTCTTCGGGTCATGGTTTGGTTGTAACAGGTAAAATTCGAGTTCGGGCGCAACCACCGGTTTCCAGCCCTCGGCATGATAAAGCTCGAGCACTCTGCGCAACACCTGGCGCGGAGAAAACTTGATTGGATTACCCTCCATATCAAAACAGTCATGGATTACCTGGGCGGACGGTTCCCGTGCCCAGGGCAGTTGGCGAATCGTGTATGGATCGGGCTTTAACAGCATATCGATATCGAGGGGGTTAATCTGGTCTATGAGATCTGGGTAGTCGCCAGTCACCGACTGCATGAAAATTGATTGCGGCATGCGCAATGTAGTAGTGTCGGTGAACTTTGCGGCCGGCATGATTTTACCGCGCGCCGCGCCCGCGAGGTCAGGGACGATGCACTCCACCTCGGTAATTTTATTTTGTTCGATCCAGTCTTTCATTTAAAGTCACGCAGTTTGTTTTAGAGGCAACTCGCAGCAAGCCCGAGACCACCGTTATGCATAGCTGAAGATAGCAGTGAAATGCAAAACTTTGCAATTGTGATCACAAAAATAATTAAAGTCAAATGACGCCTGGAGCTTTATTTCAGGCCATTAGCCACCTGCCGATTGACTTTGGGATTGGCAAGGGTATAGCCTCGCGGGATTGATATTGATGACTTAAATTCAGGGGAGATAACATGGGAGACGCGTTCAATCTATGCAATCGTAAAGCGGACGGTGGTACCGAGGCCCTGGACGACTGGGGCGTCGATTGTGAGTATGGCGTATTGCGCGATATCTTGCTCGGTCCGGCCGATAACTACCAGTGGCTGGAGACCAGTTCGGTGTCCAAAAAGAGTATTCGGCGCAACTATGAATTCGATAACGCGGTAGCGCGTCGCCAGCACGCTGAAATGGTGTCGGCCTATGAGTCGGCCGATGTCAGGGTGCATATGCATGCTCCCGATCCAGAGCTGCCTTACCAGATATTTGCGCGCGATTCGTCGGTCATGACGCCTTATGGCGCGATCATTACCAGCATGGCCAACTGGTGGCGCCGTGGTGAAAACTACCGTGCAATCGAAACCTATGAACGACTCGGTATCCCGATTTATGACTATGTCACCGCGGGCACTTTTGAGGGCGGCGATTTAAATGTAATAGAACCGGGTACTGTGTTGATCGGTTGGGAGGGTGACGAAGGTCGTAGCCAGGAACAGTCTGCGGTACAGCTGCAAAACTGGTTTGAGGCCGAGGGCTGGGAAGTTAAATTAACCGACCTGGACCCCTTTTATGTGCATATCGATTTGATGGTGGTGATGCTGGCGCCGAAACTGGCCGCCGTCTGTCTCGAGTCGACCGATCCCGAGGTGGTCGACTGGCTGAAATCGAAGCAGATCGAAATCGTATCGGTGCCGTTCCAGGATACGCTGGACCTGGGCTGTAACGTGGTTGCGCTGGGTAACGATCGCGTGCTGTTACCCGAGAAGAGTCATGTGCTGAAAGAGAAGGTTCGTGCGCACGGGCTCGAAGTGTTCGACCCGGATGTTTCGATGATCACCCCGGGTGGAGGCGGCGTGCACTGCATGTGCCAGGCGCTGCGCCGCGATCCCGGTTGATCGAGCCCCGCCCCCTGATGTGATTCCGACGCGCAAGTGCACTACTGTCCAGAATAAAATACCTCTGCTTGAAGGTAGGTCATAAAAATCAGCACCCGGCCTTTACGGCGCGAGGGGTTTCCCCGGTTTCCCCTGACAGTGGGTGGCTACCTCGGGGGTCAGTCCGCAAAAGGCGCTCCCAAACGGCATGCGCCGTTTGGTACATCCATGTAATCGCTTGGAGCTCGGCGTCCTGCCTCGCTACACTTTTGCGAGTTTGCTCCCGAGGTGGCCACGGATCGAAGTCTTAGAGGCGGTGTTATTCTTCGTTGATGATGTTGTCGCGGGA
>JBATHL010000203.1:0-9773 GCA_049666745.1 Gammaproteobacteria bacterium | reverse complement strand
GTGCTGTTCGAGCCGTATCATCCATGCCGATAAGCTTGTCGGCCAGGTCCGGTGGGCTGAGCTCCGGCCAGGGAAGCGAACGACGCCGCGCGCTGGCAGCGATTACATAGTTACAATCAGCGATCGCTTGCGCAAGATCCTTGCAGGTTTCACGATTATCAAGGATGGCATTAGCACCCGAAGCCCGGGCATAGGCGATATCACCCACCGGGCATTGTGGGTCGACCAGCGTCAGATGGGTAAAACCCATGTTACCCATGGCTCTGGCCGCGGCCCCGATATTTCCCGGGTGCGTCGTTCCCACCATGACTATTTTGATATTTTGCAACTTCATTGACTGGTGTCCCGCTTGATGTTCGGATCGGTTTACTTCTGGTTTAATTCAAGGTCGTTTGATAGACTGCGCGCCTTTCTCAGCACGACGAATTCCCACCGATGCAACCAATGCTCAATATCGCGATTAGAGCGGCCCACCGTGCTGGTGATTTTATCGTTCGCAAAATCAACAAAATACCCGACTTAAAGGTCGAAGTAAAAGCGCAAAATGATTATGTCACCGAAGTCGATCGGGAAGCTGAAGCGATCATTATCGAGGAATTGCTGAAGGCCTATCCAGGTCATGGCATCGTTGCTGAAGAATCGGGTGTCATCGAAGCTGAAGCCGAGTACCGCTGGATCATTGATCCGCTTGATGGCACCACCAATTATCTGCATGGATTTCCCCATTACGCCGTCTCAATTGCCTGCGAGCATCTCGGCAAACTGACCCAGGGCGTAATCTATGACCCGATCAAGCAGGAACTATTTGCCGCCAGCCGCGGAGATGGCGCTACGCTGAACAATCGACGGATTCGTGTCGGCAACCTGAGAACACTCGAAGGTGCATTAATCGCAACCGGTTTCCCCTTCAAGAACCCCGAGAAACTCGATGAGTTTTTACGACTGTTTAATGCCTTTTTCTCTTCGGTAAGCGATATACGACGCGCTGGTTCAGCGGCACTGGATATGGCCTATGTCGCCGCGGGTCGCCTGGATGGCTACTGGGAATCCGGTTTAAACGCCTGGGACCTGGCGGCCGGTGCTTTAATTGTGCGAGAAGCCGGTGGCCTCGTTACCGACTATAGCGGTGACGGACTTTTTCTCGAAAACGGGCAAATCGTCGTCGGCAATTCACGCATTATTACCGACATGCTGCGTGTCATACAGCAGCAGATGAAGGCGTAGCCCTGCTCTCCGGTCAAGACAGTCTTAAGAGCGACTTTACCTGTAATTCCTCAGTTGTCCTACCAGCACACCATGAATGCTGACCCGTTCAGCGGGGTATATCATAGGCTCCATATCCTGGTTTTCCGGAATTAACGCTACTTGCGCCTCACCCCTGCGTTTAAAACGTTTTAACGTTGCCTCGGCCTTGTCGATCATCGCCACCACTATATCGCCATCATTGGCAACGGGTTGTTTTCTAATAATCACATAGTCTTCATCGAGAATACCGGCATCCATCATCGAGTCACCGGTAACGCGTAAGGCAAACAATTCAGGCCCCATGAACATTTCGGCAAGATTCAATTCCTGCTGATCCTCGATCGCTTCGATCGGGAATCCGGCCGCTATTTTACCGGCAAGGGGAATTGTCGGTGGGCTCACCAGCGGCAAATCCACCAGGCTCATGCCTCGCGAATTACCCTTGACCCGATCGATGTAACCCTTGTCTTCCAGTGACTGTACATAACGATGAATAGTGCCATGCGAAGATACCCCGATAGCCAGGCCGATTTCCTTGAACTTCGGTGCATAGCCATACTGTGCAAGGTAATTACGGATAAACTGTAGTGTCTTTTGTTCCTGTGAAGTTAGCATTTGTCGTAACTCTTCTCGTTTTATTCTCGGTCAGTCTAGAGAATAAAACGAGAACATGCAACCAGTGCTTTTTCAAATGGATAGTTGCGGGCTCGCAATTATCCATTTGAAAGAGCACTAGGAAGAACAACTTAGATCGATATGACGCGCCCAGTCAGGGGGCTCGGCTGCATAGTCTGCGCGCTCGTGTTGTTCCTCAAATGGTTTCTGCAAAAGGTCATGCAAGGTTTCCACTTCGCTGAAATCTCCCTGCTCGGCACGTTCGATAGCTTGCTGCGCGAGATAGTTGCGCAGGACGAACTTTGGGTTGACCGCGAGCATTTGCCGTCGACGGGATTCCTCTGCTGATTTATCGGTCTCGAGTCGAGCCAGAAAATCCTGGTACCAGGCAGCAAACCCTTCCCGGTCGATAAACATGTCCCCTGGCCCTCCACTTTCTTCAGTCTGGCCGACCTCGCTCAGGCGGCGGAAAAAGTTGGTGAAATCAACCGACTTTTCCATCAATGCGAATAGAGATGAAATCAACGCCTCGTCACCCTCGCGAAACGACTGCAGCCCAAGTTTTGCTGCCATGCCCTGGTAGTAATGCGCCAGGTAGGCAGGTTGGTAGTCGGCGAGCAGCTGCTTTGCCTGCTCAGCGGCCAGTTCACCACTTTTTTCGTCGATCAGTGGCAACATCGCCTGCGCCAGGCAGGACAGGTTAAACAAGCCGATGCGTGGTTGTTGATCGTAGGCATAACGACCCAGCTCGTCGGAATGGTTGCAGACGAAAGCGGACTGGTAGGTATCGAGAAACCCATATGGACCATAATCGATAGTAAGCCCGAGCATCGACATATTGTCGGAATTCAAAACACCATGGGTAAAGCCGACCAATTGCCATTGCGCAACCAGCCTGGCAGTACGTTCGATAACCTGGCGCAATAGTTCTACATAGGGATTTTCGGCGGCGCCGCAATCAGGATAAAACTGTTCGATAATGAAGTCAGCCAGGATTTTCAGTTCTGCATATTGCTGCCGGTAAAAAAACACCTCGAAATTACCAAAGCGCAGATGGCTCGGCGCCACCCGGGTTAACACTGCAGCGGTTTCTGGACGTTCGCGATACACCGCATCCCTGCTGCCGGTAATACATAAAGCACGCGTGGTAGGAATACCCAACGCCGCGATAGCTTCACTGCAGAGATATTCACGAATAGTAGAGCGTAACACCGCACGCCCGTCACCCATCCGTGAAAACGGCGTCAGCCCGGAACCCTTGAGCTGAATTTCCCAGTCGGTGCCCGCGGAGTCAGCGATTTCACCGATCATCAAGGCGCGCCCGTCGCCCAGCTGGGGCACGAAATGCCCGAATTGGTGGCCGGCATAGATCATCGCGATCGGATCGCTGTCCGCGGTAGCTTCACTGCCACTCAACAGGTTGATCAGTTGCTGATCCTGAAACAGGATCGGGTCGATATCGAGCAAATCTGCCACCGCGGGACTAAATGCGACGAGATAAGGGTTACTCAGAGCCTGTGGATTAACCCGGCGATAGAAACTATCAGGTAGCTGGCTGACCCGGGTCTGCACCTTGAGCTGGGGTAAGATTGACACGCGCGTTAGTACCGGGCATTAAAACCCGGATTATAATTTACTTCCCCAAATAAAAGCCCCGCATTAAGCGGGGCTTTTGAATACTGATCGACGAGCTTTATCGATTAATGCGATTTTCAATCAGATTATCGACCACACCGGGATCAGCCAGGGTCGAAGTATCGCCAAGATTATCGAGTTCGTCCGCGGCCACCTTGCGCAGTATACGGCGCATAATTTTACCGGAACGGGTCTTGGGTAGCCCGGGCGCCCACTGGATAATATTAACCTTGGCGATTGGCCCGATTTCGGTGCGCACCAGCTTCACCAGTTCGTCCTTCAAATCGTCGCTGCCTGCTTCGCCAGCCATCAAGGTGACATAGGCATAGATACCCTGCCCGGTAATGTCATGGGGATATCCGACCACGGCCGATTCGGCGACCTTTTCGTGCTTGACCAGTGCGGATTCAATTTCGGCGGTACCCAGGCGATGCCCCGAAACATTTAGTACATCGTCCACTCGTCCAGTAATCCAGTAATACCCATCTTCGTCGCGGCGTGCTCCGTCACCGGTAAAATAATAGCCTTTGAACATTGCGAAGTAGGTTTCGTAGAAACGCTTGTGATCACCATATACAGAGCGCATCATCGATGGCCAGGGTGCACGCATCGCCAGATTCCCTTCTGCCGGGTTGCCGTCGATTTCGTTGCCCTGATCATCGAGCAGAACCGGTTGCGCACCAAAAAACGGGAAGGTGGCAGACCCCGGTTTGGTAGCGGTCGCTCCGGGTAGTGGCGTCATCATATGTGCCCCGGTTTCGGTTTGCCACCAGGTATCGACGATCGGACAACGGCCATCACCGATGACGTTGTGATACCACAACCATGCCTCGGGATTGATCGGTTCGCCCACGGTGCCGAGTAAGCGCAGCGACTTGCGCGAGGTCTTCTTAACCGGTTCGTCACCGGCGCCCATCAACGCTCGAATCGCGGTCGGTGCGGTATAGAAAATGGATACGTCATGCTTGTCACAAACCTGCCAGAAGCGTGAAATGTCGGGATAAGTAGGGATGCCTTCAAACATTAACGTGGTAGCGCCGTTGGCAAGCGGTCCATAGACGATATAGGTATGCCCGGTTACCCAACCCACATCGGCAGTACACCAGTAGATTTCACCATCCTTGTAGTCAAACACCAGCTTATGCGTCATTGCCGCCTGCAACAAATAGCCACCGGTAGTGTGCAACACGCCTTTCGGAGTGCCGGTGGAACCCGATGTATACAGAATAAACAGAGGGTCTTCGGCACCCATCATTTCAGGATCACATTCCGCCGAGGCTTCAGCCATGGCCTCGTGATACCAGACATCGCGGCCATTGGTCCAGTCAACCGGATCGCCACCACGTTGCACCACGATCACGCTTTTCACGCTGGGACAGGCGCTGACTGCCTTATCGGCATTCGCCTTTAAGGGCACCAGTTTGCCACCGCGCACTGACTGGTCAGCGGTAATCACCACCTGGCAGTCCGAATCCTGAATGCGATCACGCAATGCATCCGGGGAGAACCCCCCAAACACTACCGAGTGCACTGCACCGATGCGGGTACAGGCCAGCATCGCCACCGCAGCTTCAGGAATCATCGGCATGTAAATCGAAACTCGATCGCCTTTGGCAACTCCCTGCGCTTTCAACACGTTGGAGAATTTACATACCTCTTCATGCAGCTCGGCGTAGGTAATTTTGCGATCTTCGCCAGGGTCATCCCCTTCCCAGATGATCGCAACCTGGTCGGCGCGGGTTTCCAGATGACGATCGAGACAGTTGTATGAGACATTGAGCTCGGCGCCTTCAAACCATGTGACGTGCAGATCGTCGGCGTCAAAACTCCAGTCACAGACCGAGTTCCAGGGTTTAAACCAGGAAATATAATTTTCGGCCTGTTCCGACCAGAAGCCTTCGGGATCTTCTACCGATTGTTGGTACATTTCATCATATTGAGCCGCAGTGATATTTGCCTGCGCAGCAAACTCGGCGGGGACCGGGTAGATTCTATTTTCAGACATGGCGCCTTCCTCGGGGATTGAATTATCAGGTTTCTTCGTGGCCCGGATATGCTTACATAAACCTTCGCATGCGACAAGACGTTCACCTGATCGCATTCGACTCAAACATAATCAATTTGATGTAAATCAATCGATTTTTCAATCTCATTGAAATCTACGTCACGATAAGTAACACTCGAGGGAGATTTTCAGTAACCGGGGGTAACACTATGTCACTCTTTACGTCGGATATACGACCGACCGAGATCACTACCGTGGTGGTGTTAATCTCGTTACTGTTTTTGCTGACACCGCTACCTGGCCTGTGGTTTTCCACTGATTCAGCCTGGTACCTGCCTTACCTGATCTGGTTCGGCATCAGCCTCTGCCCGGTGTCGATGAACCGGTGGCAGTGCGAACATGGGTAATATCCTCGTCGTCGAAGACGAACCTGTTATCCAGGAAAGTCTGCAGCAGCTATTGCAACGCCAGGGGCACGATGTGACGGGTGTTGCGTCGGTGGCGGAAGCAGAAGAAAATTCTATCAATATGTACGACCTGATTATCTCGGACTTACACTTGCCGGGAGAGGCTGGGACCGAGTTAATTACCCGTGCGGCGCCAACACCCGTGCTGATCATGACCAGTTACTCTACCGTCCAGTCGGCGGTCGAAGCGATGAAACAGGGTGCCGTTGATTATATTTCCAAGCCCTTTAATCACGATGAAATGATTCTCACGGTAAAACGGATTCTGGACAAAACCAGCATCGAACAGCAAAACACGATTTTACGTAAGGAAGTAGCCAGGAACTATCCGATCGATGGTATGGTCGCGCATTGCGAGCCGATGCTCGACGTACTGGACCGCATCCGGCGGGTTGCGACTACCAACACCACGGCACTCATTGTTGGCGAAACCGGCACGGGTAAGGAACTGGTGGCGCGGGCAATACATTCGCAAAGTGAACGGCGCAAGCAGGCCCTGGTCAGCGTCAATTGTGCGGCTTTTGCCGAAAATCAGATCGAATCCGAACTGTTTGGCCACGAACGCGGTGCTTTTACCGGTGCCCTGCAGATGAAGAAAGGATTAATTGAAACAGCTAATGGTGCTACCCTGTTTCTTGATGAAATCGGCGAGTTACCGCTGGATGCGCAGGCTCGCCTGTTGCGAGTACTGCAGGACAATGAAATCAGGCGGGTCGGTTCGAACAAGATGATCAGGGTCGATGTACGCGTGCTAGCTGCGACTCATAAAAACCTGGCAAAAATGGTTGCGCAACAAAGCTTTCGCGAAGATCTTTATTATCGACTGAACGTATTCGAGATCAATCTGCCCCCGCTGCGCGAACGAGGCAATGATATTAAACTGCTGGCAGATACAATGCTGACCAAGATGACGCAACGAACCCATCGTAAAAGCATGGCCTTCGGCGAAGATGCTTATCAACAGATGTTTCGTTACCAATGGCCAGGCAACGTGCGTGAACTGAAAAATGTGATTGAGCGCGCGGTTATCCTGAAAGCAGGCAGTAGTATCGAGGCAGAAGACCTGGCGTTGAATAACCTCACAACCGATCAGCAGTTACCCTTGTACGAACTCGAGAATCGACTATCGCTGGACGATTACTTTGTCAGCTTCGTCAAAAAATACCAACTTCAATATAACGAAACCGAGCTAGCTCGCATGCTTGGAATCAGCCGTAAAAACCTGTGGGAAAGAAGGCAGCGGTTCGAAATTCCGTCCCGCAAACAATGAACCTTCCGGAGTCAGGCAATGAGTAAGCCGGGTAAAGGTTTATCGATCCAGATCGCAACCACAATTCTTAATGGCTTCGATCGACATTTCACGATTTTCAGTGAAATTACCAGCGGCGCCAAGCAGCGCTTCGAGAGCGCTGACTGGGAAGCCGAACGGGTAGCCTCGCGTGAACGCATCATGTTTTATGACATTCGCGTCAAGGATGCGATTGGCGAACTACAGAAACTTTTCGAGCTTGAACCTTTCGACAGTCAACTCTGGTTTGAGGTCAAACAGGATTACGTGCAGTTAATCAGCAATCATCTCCAACCTGAACTGGCAGAGACTTTTTACAACTCGGTGTTCTGTGCGCTGTTTCACCGTGACTACTTCGGCAATGATTACATCTTCGTCCGCAGCGTGGTGTCGACCGAGTTCATCGACTCCGACAAACCTTCTTATCATGTTTATTATCCGGCCAAACGCGGCTTTCGATCGTCGATCAGGCAGGTCCTGCTCGACAGTGGATTTAACCTGCCCTTCGAAAACATCGATCGTGATGTACGCAACATTACCCAGGCGTTGATCAAACATACCTTTCCGCGTCCACGGCGCGCACATTTGAATTTCCAGTTCCAGGTGCTCAGCAGCATATTCTACCGTAACAAGGCTGCCTATATTGTCGGACGGGCAATCAATTCCAATCTGGAGGTACCCTTTGCGATCCCGATGCTGCATAGCGGAAATGCTTCAGTTTACTGCGATGCAATTATCATCGGTAAGCAGGGCCTGACCCGCCTGTTCGAATTTTCCTATGTCTATTTCATGGTTGACCACCCGGTGCCTTCTTCTATTGTCACCTTTCTGCGTCGACTGATGCCGATGCGTAGCAAGGAGTCATTTTACTCGGCGATCGGCTTTCACAAACAGGGCAAAACAGTTTTCTACCGCGACTTTCTGCATCATTTGAAACACTCGGAAGACGAGCTGATATTTGCCCCCGGTATCAAGGGCATGGTGATGGCGGTGTTTACGCTGCCCTCCTATCCATACGTGTTCAAGGTGATTCGCGATCGTTTCCCGCCGCCCAAGAAAACGACGCGACAGGAAGTGCTGGACACCTACCGACTGGTCAAAATGCACGACCGGGTCGGGCGTATGTCGGATGTACTCGAATATTCGCATGTTGCGCTGCCGCGTGCGCGCTTTGCCGATGATTTGCTCGAAGAGCTTTACGAAACCTGTGCCGACAGCGTGTCTGAAGAAGGTAATCAGATTGTCATCAAGCACCTGTACATCGAACGTCGTATGACACCGTTAAACCTGGCAGCGCAGCAGGCCGACGACCACTACCTCGGCCGCCTGATGAAAGGCTATGGCGATGCGATCAAGGAACTGGCCGCGGCGAATATCTTTCCGGGAGATTTACTATTGAAAAATTTCGGGGTTACCGGACAGGGTCAGGGTCGCGTCGTGTTTTACGATTACGATGAAATCTGTTACCTGACCGAGTGTAACTTTCGCAGGATACCCGAAGCGCGATACCCGGAAGATGAGTTTGCTGCAGAACCCTGGTATAGCGTGGCGGCAAACGATGTTTTTCCGGAGCAATTCGCCACTTTCCTGTTCGCCAACAATCGGCTACGCCAGGCGTTCATGAAACACCATCGCGATTTACTCGAAGCCGATTTCTGGGTGCAAAAGCAGGAAAACATCGAGGCCGGAATTTACGAGGACGTTTTCCCCTACGCACAAAAACTCCGTTTTGCGCGTTAACTCACAGCAACGCCTCAGCGCAGAGCAGAATTCCATCTTCATCGCTGTAAAGGTACTCGCCGGGACGAAACACAGCGCCGAGAAATTCGACCTCTACGTTTAGCTCACCCTTGCCTTCCCTGCTGCCGCGCACCGGTATGGTGGCCAGCGCCTTGACGCCGATATCCATCACGGCGATATCCGCAGAGTCACGGATGCAACCATTGATCACCACTCCCTGCCAGGCATTATCATGCGCCGCCGCCGCAAGTAAATCGCCCAACATTGCGCAATCCATCAAGGCGTCGTTATCGACGACCAGCACCTTGCCTGCACCAGGAGATTTGAACTGGTCACGTACCAGCGAAAAATCACCCAGGGATCTTATCGTAACCATCTCACCGTAAAACCGGGTATTGCCCCCAAAATTCAGCAGTCCGGGCAGTACAGCCTGTACCCTGCCCTCGTTTTCATCACTCAGATCTGCAGTTTTAAATGTCATATCGAATTCTCGTTTAGTCATAAGAAAACGCACCCAGAAAAACGGCATACGTTGCCTTTGTCCAGCAACGAATCGACCCTGCCCGGCAGGAATCAGTCTTGCTGCAATGCCTCCTGTAAAACACAGGCGATATGCCTGCTCTCGCGTTGCGCACCATCACGGATCTGGTGTCGACAACTGGTGCCGTTGGCAATCAGCAGAGTTTCTTTGCTGCTCGTGCGTATGCCTGGCAGCAAACTCAGTTCAGCCATTTTCATCGATACCCCGTAATGGTCAGCCTCGTAACCAAAGGCGCCA
>JBATHL010000202.1:0-4779 GCA_049666745.1 Gammaproteobacteria bacterium | reverse complement strand
TGGTGGCGATGTATACCGCGCCGATGTACCAGCAGGAAGTCAGCCAGCAGCTTAATCATGACCTTGCCAGGTATATCGTCAACGAGCACGTGCTCATCGAGAATGGCGAGGTGCGACAGGATAACCTGTCCGAGCTGTTTCATAATGTCATGATCATAAACCCCAGCCTCGAGCTCTACCTGCTTGACTCGCAGGGCCGGGTGGTGGCGCATTCGATGGCACCGGACAAGATCAAACGCATGCAGGTATCACTGGAACCGATCAATACTTTTCTCAACAACGAAACGCATGGTTTGATTGTCGGCGATGACCCGGGCGATGAAACCAGCCAGAACAGTTTCACCGTGGCGCCGATTGATTACCACAGCAAGCGCCAGGGGTATATCTATGCCATCCTGGGTAGCGAGAAGATCAGTCATATTACCGATGTCCTGCAACGCAGCCTGATTATGAAATGGAGTACCAGCGCGGTCGTTACGGCATTGCTGTTTGCGTTTATCGCCGGTCTCCTGCTGTTTTTCTTTCTGATGCGAAAATTACGCCTGCTCAGTCATGCGATGCAACAATTCAAGGACAGTAATCTTGATCAGGCCGATACGATTTCCAGCAGCACAGTTAAACCGCAGGATGAAATCGAGACCATGACAACTACTTTCCAGGAAATGGCGCTGCGCATAGATTCGCAAATGAACCACCTGCAGGAGATGGAGCTGTTACGTCGCGAACTGGTGGCCAACGTGTCGCATGATTTGCGCACCCCGTTGGCCTCCCTGAGCGGCTTTCTGGAAACTCTGCAGCTTAAATCAGCCGACCTTAGTGAAGACGAAAAGCAGAACTACCTCAAAATAGCCTGGGACAATGCGCAGCGCCTGACGACCCGGGTCGAGGAGTTGTTTGAACTGGCCAAGCTCGACGCGAACGAAATTCAGCCGCAGCAGGAACCGTTTTCCCTGGCTGAACTGGCATTCGATGTATCGCATCAGTTTCATCTTCGCGCCAGAGCGAGAAATATCAATTTCGAGGTAGTGGCGGATGAAACCGTGCCCCAGGTTTCAGCCGATGTCGGCATGATCGAGCGCGTGCTCGAAAATTTGATCGATAATTCATTCAAGCATACTCCCGCACAGGGGCGGATTCGCCTGCATCTGTCAGCGCAGCATGGCAATGTCGAAATCTCGGTATCCGATAATGGTTGTGGAATTGCCAAAGAAGAATTACCGCATATTCTAAAACGCTTCTACCGCAAGATCGGCAAACAGAACAGCAGCGAGGCCCAGTCAGGCCTCGGTCTGGGTCTGGCGATAGCCTCCCGCATCGTCGAGATGCATGGCAGTCAGCTGACCGTCGAAAGCGAATTGTCCCGGGGTACGGTGTTCAGGTTTGCACTGCCAGCCTGCGCCTGATGTGATAAAAATTTTATAGTTTGGTGAAAGCTGTGTGATATTGATTTTGCATAGTCGGTCTTCTTATACAGGAGGAAAGACTATGTTTACTATCTTGAAAAAAACTGCCGCGGTAATTTTGCTCGCCGGTTTTACTTTTTCGTCTTCGGCCCTGGCCAATGGCTATGCGTCTTATCATGTGACGATAACCAATTTAACCAACTCGATCATTTTCACCCCGATTCTGGTGGCCAGTCAGCGCAGAGCGGTACCGATCTACGAGCTCGGTTCACCGGCTGGAGAAGACCTGGCCGCGATTGCCGAGGCCGGCGATATCGGGCCGTTGACTTCCACTTTGAATGGCAACCACCGGGTTGTCGATGTGCAAAATTCCGGGGGCCCGCTTTTACCGGGTAAATCGGTTACTGTCGTCGTCAGTGCGGCGCAGGGTGCAAGGCGGATCAGTATTGCCGCGATGATGTTGCCAACCAACGACGGGTTCATTGCACTCGACAGTGTCAGGGTACCCAGGCACGGGAGTGCGACCTTCTTTTCTCCCGGCTTTGATGCGGGTAGTGAGCAGAATGACGAGTTATGCACGAATATCCCCGGGCCTGTCTGTAACGGCGTAGGACCTTCGCCCGGTGAAAACGATGGTGATGAAGGATATGTGCATATCCACCGCGGCATGCATGGCATTGGTGATCTGGCGGCAGATGTATATGACTGGCGTAATCCGGTTGCCAGAATCACGGTTACACGGGTAAGCGGTTACTAAGCGGTATAGTTAGCAAATATTGAAATTTTTTAAATCGTTATCAAAAAGTAACAATTTCGGTATAGGATTAGCACGCCGCCGAAAGCACAACTAACAAAAGATAAGGCAATTAAACTTGAAGCCATCTCATTGAGGTGGCTTTTTTATGAGCCTGTGCTTTCCCGTTAGCCGACACTCGAAATGCAGAGTTCAGAGACGAGCTTCGGCCAGGAGCTGACACCCGGCTTTAATTTAAAGATGTTTTGGTAAATGAGAACGGATGTCTTCAATACTGTGGCTAACCAGATCCTTGTTTATCTCACCAACTAGCAGCTCGCTACATTGTTTGCTTATGCTGGACCGCAGCAACCCAAGAAATTTCGGTGATGCAACTAGATATATTCTGTGCAGATCACTGTTCCGTCGGAGCTTATCAATTTCGTTGCATAACTCGCTAGCAAAGGTTTCTGCATGCTTCTGATGGGCTGCATGTTCATGTCCCATTGAATGTTTACCGTAGCCCCCGGAATCAATTTCGTTGCCCGTTCCATCGGAAACAAGCTCCTGCTCTCTAAGGCGGCTTTCGGAATGAACAAAATCTCTGTCATCGGTTAAAGCACCGTGGCCACTCTCCGCCAATAGGATTCGTGCTTTACTACTATCTGCAACAACTACACATATGGACATTTTCAATCCTCCATTATTCTAATGACACACATCAAAATATACCTATGACGGTGAACCAATACCGACATAGATCAATTTTTCTATCGGAAACTGGAGAATATGGGGGGGTGCATTTATTTCCAGGTTAAAGCCATATGTTTTAGTTGAGTCGATCGCAGAAGCCTGTTATTCCTCTGCGAGGGTCTTTTTTCTCGACAACGGACACCCGGTCGCGGACCAGTAACTTTGTATTTTGGCCAAACAACGGACTCTCGGCGTTAAGAAATAATTGTCCTTTCCAGTTTAGCAATCAAATAGGGCTTACAGGCAGAACTGACTATTTCAGCCTCATCTTTGAAGATAAGATCCTGCATCGCGACCAGTTCTTCATCTGTCATACTGTCGAGTAGCAGGCTGCCACCACCTAGCACTCTTTTTCGCAGGCTCTCAAGAACAGCTTCCGGGTTTTCGTCTTTATGCGCGGTATCAGACATGCGCCAATAATACCATTATTGAGTAACCATCATGAAATTGGCTCGTCTTGCTGTGATACCGATAACCCCATAGGAGACGCCCGCAGAAACTAGCTAAACTTCTCAGAACCCGCAGAAACGGACACCTGAAATACTCAATCAGGTACCTGGGTCAATCGCTATGCTTAGCCCTTCGTGTCTTATTGCTCTTTATTTTCTTCGATTCCAAACTTTTTTAGACTATCAGCCAGCCAGTCGCGGAAGGCGATAAGATCGCCATTCGGACGGGCAGTAGCGGGCAACACAAAATAGCAACTGAATTTAGCTGGAATAGGCTCGGGATTAGCGTATGCAATTTTCCCCAATTCTATTTCCTCTTCAAACATGTAATCAGGTATTAATGCGATTCCCCGTCCCAGCAGAGCAGCGTTTAACGCCTGATCAAACTCAGGGAAGGATTCTAAATGGACTGCGGGATCGATTTGATTGTCTGATACGACATCCTGCCATATAGTATGCAAAGCTCCCTGTTGCTTTGAACTATAGTGTCCATCGATAAGGTGGTGTTCACCCGGTTCGGCAAGTGATTCGAGCATTCCGTGGTCGGCGATATAGGCGGGGCTTGCCACCGCGAATATCTGCGGACGATACAACAGTACACTTTCAAGGTCATTAAACCCGCTTTCATCCTCACTGAATCGAATGGCTGCATCGATTCCATCGTTCTTAAAGGTAACCAGCTTAGGAGTCTTGTCGATGACAACGGGGACGCCTGGAAATGACTCGTAAAATCCCTTTAGATTTGGCAATAGCCAATTCTGGGCGAAAAATGGGCCCGTAGAAATAGTAAGCCCGGTTCGAGTTCTGTTTCTCGCCACCTCCTGTGACGCAGACGCGATTTCGCCTAATGACCGTTGGATGACAGCAGCGTAAGTTTCGCCTTCTTCTGAAAGTTTGAAGGAATTTGGAGTACGGATGAAAAGTTCCCGCTCAAGATGGTCTTCCAGGTTCCGCAATTGTTGACTGACTGCGCCCTGGCTGACACAAAGCTCTTCGGCGGCTTTGCTTACGCTTCCAAGTCTTGATACGGCTTCAAATGCTTTCAGGGCGTTCATTGGCGGTAATTTCATTGAGTTCCCTTTTGAAAATCTAATGCGCCCATCCGAATAACTGCATGTACAAAGTCCGGTTCCAGCGCAATTATACGCTTACTCAATTCAACATTGATAGAACGCCTAAAAACTACGGCAAACAGGAACAAAGCAGTCACGGCGAACGATAAAGGAGAAAATATCATGCAACAGGCAGACAACATTCAACTGGTACCGAAAGTCTCAACTATTTTTAACAAAGTAGTCCACTTCTTTGCTAGCCTTCGAATATTAATCCCCCAGCACGACCAATCTCCTCGGCCCGATCGAATTCTAAGCAACATTGACTGGCCTGATTCCGACTCAGAGTCCGAACAGCATTCCCACGACAGTTGTAATCGACCTGTCTG
>JBATHL010000201.1:0-28133 GCA_049666745.1 Gammaproteobacteria bacterium | reverse complement strand
ACCCATCGCTGACCTGGTGACCCTGTCAATCTCGACTGCGTTTGCGAACTACTGGGTTATGCCCAGGATGACCCGCTTGCACCACTCGCTTCCTGGCATCGATCTACGCCTGCAGGTAGTCGACAAGGACCTGGACCTCGAATATGAAAACGTGTCGCTCGGGATTCGGCGCGGGCGCGGCAACTGGCCGGGATATCAATCGTCGAGCCTGGCACGCGAGGAATTAATCGCGGTTGCAAGCCCCTCGTATCTCGCGGCACATGGCGTCCCGGGTTCGATCGATGACTTGCACAATCACCAGTTCGTGCACCTCGAGGAACCGTTTCGCCCGCGCCCGAAATGGCGCGACTGGTTCCAGTCTTTCGGGCAGGAGTTTGTCGACAGGGGTGAAGGTTTGCGCCTCAACGATTACGCGCTGGTAATCCAGGCGGCGATGGCCGGTGAAGGCATCGCACTGGGCTGGCGACACGTGGTTGACTCGCTGATAAGCACCCGGCTACTGGTCCCGGTGGTTGCGCAAAGCTGGATAACCGGCGAAGAGTTTCACCTGATCTGGTCTGACAATACCCAGCTCTCGGATTCTGCCCAGCAGGTACGGGACTGGATAATCGAAGAAGCCCGGATCGCTTCCATGGTAAGGCTACCATAGCATTCCGCCCTAACAATATGCAGCCACTGCGAGCTTGAGCGGTTATAATACGCGGCTGATTTTTCTGGAAACAGGTTATGCGCAACATTCAGCTCCCCGGCCGTTCGGTCGTTATGTCAACCGAAGCCATGGCCGCCACCAGCCAACCCATGGCGACCGATGCGGCCCTGCAAGTTATGCGCGACGGCGGCAACGCTCTCGATGCTGCGATTGCCGCAAGCGCGGTCCTGTCGGTGGTCGAATCCTATTCGAGCGGCATCAGTGGTGATTGCTTCATCCTTTACCACGAAGCTTCTAGTGACAAGTTACATGCGCTTAACGGCAGCGGTCGTGCACCGGCCGCGGCAACCGCAGAAACGATACGCGCCCGGGGTTATTCCGCCATGCCGGAGCAAAACATTCTGTCGGCAACCGTGCCAGGTGCGATCGACGCCTGGCACCAGGCAAATCAGAAATTCGGCAAACTGGATTTTGCGCGCCTGTTGCAACCCGCGATCCACTATGCGGAGCAGGGTTACGCGGTAACGCCGGTCATTGCCCATCACTGGAAAATTCACGAAGGACTGCTAGCCCGGACCCCGGAGGCCAGCAAGGCTTACCTGGTCGATGGCAGGGCACCGGCCGCCGGCACGGTCCATCGCCAGCCCGATCTGGCGCGCAGCCTGCGCAGCATTGCCAGACAGGGTCGCGATGCTTATTACGAGGGCGAGATCGCCGCAGAGATCGTACGCTATAGCGACACCCATGACGGTTTGTTCAGCCAGGATGATTTTGCCAACCACAAATCTGAATGGGTGCAACCGATTAGCACTAACTACCGCGGCTACGACGTATTTGAGATTCCACCCAATGGCCAGGGAATTACAACCCTGATGGCGCTCAATATCCTGGCGCAAACCGACGTTTCGCAATTCCCCCAACTCGGCGCTGATCACGTACACCTGGTAAGTGAGGCCTTTACCCTGGCCATGGCGGAGCGTGACCGCTTCGTCTCTGACCCTGTTTTCAACGAACTACCTGTCGCACAATTGCTATCCAGTGAATTTGCGCAAACCCAGTATGCCCGCATCAACATGGACAAAGCGCTCGTTCAGCCGATCGAATCGGCGTTACCGAATCACCGCGATACGGTTTACCTCAGCGTGGTCGATAAAGATCGCAACGTCTGTTCATTCATCAACAGCGTATTTTCTTCCTGGGGCTGCGGACTGGTGGCCGGTTCCACCGGAACCATTCTAAATAACCGCGGTTCCGGCTTTATGCTCGAAGACGGCCACTTTAACCAGATTGAACCGAACAAGCGGCCCATGAACACCATCATTCCCGCAATGGTCTACCAGCAGGGTAAGCCAGTGCTCGGTTTCGGTGTCATGGGTGGTCACTACCAGGCGATGGGGCAAACCTACGTACTGTCAAACTGGATCGACTACGGCATGGATATCCAGCAGGCGCTGGATGCCGCGCGCTTCCTCCTCTACGACGGGGTGCTCGAAGTCGAAACCGGCGTGCCCGAAACCACTCGCACCGGCCTGGCCGCGAAGGGGCACAGAGTGGTCGCGGCTGATGACTCGCTGGGCGGCGGACAGGCAATAGTCATCGACTGGGAAAACGGTGTCCTGCAGGGTGGTTCCGATCCACGCAAGGATGGTCACGCCGCCGGTTATTAATTAATACTGCGAATTGCGGTTACGCGGAGAACCTGTCCAAATTCACTCGATAGCATAAAGGAGAGACGAGCAATGAAAAAAATAACCCTAGCGAACTGGGATAAACTCGAGGATCGCGTGCCGACATACGCTCTGGTAGCCGATGTGGATCTGGTGATCGTCCGCTTTGACGATACCGTCACCGTGCTCTACGGACGCTGTGCACACCGTGGTGCGTTGATGTCCGACGGCCACGTCGCCGGTGATAACCTGATCTGCGGTGTGCACGGCTGGGACTATCGTCTCGATACCGGTGTCAGCGAATACAACAACAGTGAAACCCTGCCAAAGTTCAACGCATGGATCGAGGACAACCAGGTCTGTGTCGATGAAGACGAGATTAGTGCCTGGGCGCAGCAACATCCCCAGCCGTATCAACGCGATAGTTACCAGGGCAATTTTCAGGATCACACCGGGACTGTCGACGAGCCTCATGTAAAATTTATTCGCAAGCTCGCCAACGAAGGGCTCAGCAAGGTCGGTCACCATGGCCCCGCGGAGGCGATGGGCGTACCGCGGGGCAGCTTGCCCAAATGGGATGACCTGCAGTTCGTCGTTGGGCAACTGCACAAGTTACCACTGCTCGATGACGAAGCTGTCGGCACCGACCTGGTGATTGGCGCTAACGCACAAAAACCGTTACGCCTGGATATCCCCCTGTTCGTGTCGGACATGAGTTTTGGCGCGCTTTCCGAAGAAGCAAAAGTCGCATTGGCAAAGGGCGCCGAACTCGCCGGCACCGGCATCTGTTCGGGTGAAGGTGGCATGCTGCCTGACGAACAGGAAGCCAACAGTCGATACTTCTACGAACTGGCATCCGCCCGTTTCGGGTTTTCCTGGGACAAGGTACAAAAAACGCAGGCGTTTCATTTCAAGGGCGGCCAGGGCGCCAAAACCGGCACCGGCGGCCATTTACCGGGCGACAAGGTGAAAGGCAAGATAGCGCAGGTTCGCGAACTGCCCGAAGGCCAGGCAGCCATTTCGCCTGCACGTTTTCCCGACTGGACCAGCTTGAGCCAGTATCGTGACTTCGCGGCAGAGGTGCGCGAGCAAACCGGTGGGATACCGGTAGGATTCAAACTCTCCGCGCAACACATCGAAAAAGACATCGACGCCGCGTTGGAGGTCGGGGTTGACTACATTATCCTGGACGGCCGCGGCGGCGGCACCGGTGCGGCACCATTGATTTTCAGGGATAACATATCAGTGCCGACCATCCCGGCGCTGGCCAGGGCCAGGCGTCACCTGAATAGCTGCGATGCAGCTGGAGTAACCCTGATTATTACCGGCGGGTTAAGGCACCCGGCCGATTTTGCCAAGGCGATGGCGCTCGGTGCCGATGGCGTAGCGGTCTCGAATGCGGCAATCCAGGCGATCGGCTGCCTGGGCATGCGCGCCTGCCATAGCAATAATTGCCCGGTTGGCATCGCCACTCAAAAACCCCACTTGCGCGCCCGGCTACCGGTAGATACTGCAGCAGAAAGGCTCGCCCGCTTCTTTTCCGCCTCGGTAGAATTAATGACGGTACTGGCGCGTGCCGCCGGCCATCATCATTTGCAGGATTTGAAAATAGATGATTTGACCACCTTCAAAACTGACATGGCACAGCTGACCGGGGTAGCCTACGGTGGCGTCACATCAATCTCACAGGCGTAAATGAGAAATTAATAATAAAGAGGAGGAACTGCAGTGGTTTCGGGTTGCCGACGTCGATGAACTGCCCGAGGGTCGCGTGAAGGCGGTATCTATAAGGCGCTTGTAGTTGAGATACCGCGTATATTATTGTCTACACGGTTGCACCCATAACCTCTGCTGCGCCGCCCACTTTCGCAGCTATCGGGGACCTCAACCTTCATGCGCGGCCTTGGCTTCACGGCGGCGCGCATGCAGTACCGGCTCGGTGTAACCGTTGGCCGTTTCGCGACCCTTGAACACCAGGTCGAGTGCGGCCTGAAACGCGATACTCTGATCGAACTCCGGCGCCATGTTGCGATACAACGGATCATCTTCATTTTGCCGATCGACCACGCCCGCCATTTTTTCGAATACGCCACGCACCTGTTCTGCATCGGTGATGCCATGATGCAACCAGTTGGCAATATGCTGACTTGAAATACGCAGGGTGGCGCGGTCTTCCATCAAATCGGTATCATCGATATCGGGCACTTTGGAACAACCCACTCCCTGGTCGATCCAGCGCACCACGTAGCCGAGAATGCCCTGCGCGTTGTTTTCCAGTTCCATGATCAGTTCGCTTTGCTTGATGTTGCGCTGACCCAGTAGCGGAATCGTCAGAATATCATCGAGGCTGGCGCGCAGACATTGTGCCAGTTGTTGCTGGCGCAGTGCGACATTGACGTGATGGTAATGCATCGCATGTAGACAGGCGGCCACCGCGGAGGGTACCCAGGCGGTATTCGCACCGGCCCGTGGATGCGCAATTTTCTGCTCAACCATGGCCGCCATGTTATCGGGCGCGGCCCACATGCCCTTGCCTATCTGCGCATGCCCGGGCAATCCGGCGCCAAGACCGACATCGACGTTCCAGTCTTCGTAGGCGAGCAGCCAGGTAGATGACTTGATTTCATTCTTGGGGATCACCGCGCCGGCTTCCATGCTGGTATGGATCTCGTCGCCGGTTCGATCGAGAAAACCGGTATTGATAAAAATGACCCGCTCGGACGCAGCACGGATACATTCCTTGAGATTGACCGTGGTCCGACGCTCCTCATCCATGATGCCGATTTTCAATGTTTGGGGCGCCATGCCGAGCGCCGTCTCGACCATGGCAAACAACTTGATCGCTGCCTCGACTTCCGCCGGTCCGTGAATTTTAGGCTTGACGATATAGACGCTGCCCTTGCGACTGTTCTTGAACGGCCCGGTGCCGAGCAGATCATGCATGGCCGCCAGCGCGGTTACCATGGCGTCGAGGAAGGTCTCCGGAATCTCCTCGCCGTTACAGGTGACTGCATCGGTATACATATGCGTACCAACATTACGCACCAGCATCAGGCTGCGTCCCGGCAAACTCAATATCGATCCGTCCGGGGCGGTGAACTCGGGATCGGGGTTCAGGTTACGCTCGATGGTTTCCTTACCACGCGCGACCTGCGCCGTGAGATGACCTTTCATCAAGCCAAACCAGTTACGATAAACCCTGATCTTGTCCTCGGCATCGACCGCCGATACCGAATCTTCGCAGTCCATAATGGTGGTCACAGCGGACTCGATATTGATGTCATAAATATTGGCCAGGTCTCCCTGGCCGATAAAGTAGCCTTCACCGATCAGCAGTTCGATATGTAGATTATTGTGGCGTAACAGCACGGAACTGGGTTGCTCCGGGTCACCGCGATAGCCGACAAAGCTTTCCCGCCAGCCGAGCTCGGTTGCGCTGCCGTCACCCATGATCACGATCAGCTTGCCGGATACTACCTTGTAGCGCACCGCGTACGCATGACTGCCGGTCGCCAGCGGCACCGCCTGGTCGAGGAAATCGCGCGCGTAACGAATTACCTGCTGTCCTCTGACAGGGTTGTATTTGGCTGTCTTTTTACAGCCCTCGACTTCGAGAATAATGTCGGTCCCGTAAAGCGCGTCGTACAGACTGTACCAGCGTGCATTGGCGGCATTCAGCGCATAGCGCGCATTATCCACCGGCACTACCAGCTGAGGACCGGCAATCAGGGCAATTTCATCATCGACATTTTCAGTGGTTACCTGGAATGGTTCCGATTCAGGCACCAGGTAACCGATCTCCTGCAGGTAGTCTTTATACTGCTCGAACTTAAACGGCGCCGGGTTGTTTTTGTGCCAGCTATCGATGCTGGCTTGCAACTGGTCACGTTGTTGCAGAAATTCCCGGTTTTGCGCACCGAGTTCAGTGACGATATCAGCCAGCGATTGCCAGAAAGCGGCGGACTCGACCCCGCTGCCAGGGGTGATTTCGTCAATCAGATCATAAAGTCCGCGGTCAACGCTAAGACCGCTAATTTCAACGCGATCACTCATAAAAATGTCCCGAATTAGTATTTGACTGCCCAAAAGGGCATCGAATTAGCGAGTATATCTCGATGTGGGTACAAAACTAAGATCTGACACGCAATATTGGAAATTTATATAGTTAATCTTACAAGTGAGCTGCGTCAGTCTGGTTTCCTTAAATTTTGGATATAATTCGCTATTGATATATCGTAACTCCATCGTTCAACCAGGCAGAATTCAGGAACCCCCATGAAAGCAATTACACTGCGCGACTTCGGTGGCCCGGAGATGATGCAATTCTCCACCGTCGACACTCCCTCACCCGGAGACGATCAACTACTAGTCAAGGTGATTAATACCTCGGTCAATCGTCCGGACGTCATTCAACGCATGGGCAACTATCCTGCCCCACCCGGAGATTCAGAGATTCTCGGTCTGGAAATTGCCGGCGTCGTCGAATCGGTCGGGGCCAATACATCGCGTTTCAAGCCCGGTGATCGAGTAGTAGCGCTGGTCGGCGGCGGTGGTTACGCCGAATATGCGCTGGCCCTCGAATCGCATTGCATGTCGATTCCGAAATCGATCAGTTTCGAACAGGCTGCCTGTATCTGCGAAACCTATATTACCGCGTACCTGAACCTGTTCATGCTCGGCGAACTGCAGAGTAAGAAGTCAGTATTGATCCATGGCGGAGGTGGCGGAGTTGCCACCGCAGCAATACAACTCTGCAAGGCCCTGAGCCCCGAAACCGAAGTCATCGTCACCGCATCGAGCGCAAAACTGGATCGTGTTCGCGACCAGGGTGCCGATCACGTCATCGATTATCGCGAGCAGTCGTTTGCCGACGAAATCAGGCGCATCACTGAAAAGCGTGGTGTCGACGTTATCCTCGATCACATCGGTGCCCAGTACCTCGAAGCGAATATGAAATCACTTGCGCTGGCCGGAACCCTGATGCTGATTGGTGTCATGGGCGGCATCAAGGCCGAGCTCAACCTCGCCACCATGATGGTCAAACGCCAGCGCATCATCGGCTCGGTATTGCGTTCGCGTCCAGTTATGGAGAAGGCCGCCATCATCGATCAGTTTGAAACCACCGTGATGCCGTTATTTGCGGCGGGCAAAATCGAACCCTTGATCAGCGCCCGTTTTCCTTTGCAGGACGCTGCCGCGGCGCATCAGATGATGGAACAGGGCGGACACTTCGGCAAAATCGTGCTGACGGTAGAGGACTAACAATCTCCCGCACCATTTTTTTGTCATCCCCGCGCAAGCGGGGATCTTCTCTCGATTACTACGATCTCAAGCATCTCACGGGGAAATCGGCGACAGTGAGTAGCTACCTCGGGGGTAAGTCCGCAAAAGTGTAGCGAGGCAGGACGCCGCGGTCCGACGCATCTGGCTCCAAGCGATCACAGGGATGTGCCAAACGGCGCTTTCTGCCGTTTGGGAGCGGCTTTTGCGGACTTACCCCCGAGGTAGCCTTAACATGCCATTGCAAGATCCCCGCTTGCGCGGGGATGACCTAAGAAATTACGGGGATGGCTTTAACCAGGAACTAAGCAGCTTCGAGCTTGATCGCGCAGAACTTGAATTCGGGAATCTTGCCGAACGGATCGAGTGCCTCGTTGGTGAGCAGGTTTGCGGCCGCTTCGTGATAACAGAAAGGGATAAACACCTCGCCTTTCTTGAGCGCGCCGTCAGGTCGTGCAAATGCGCGAATTTCGCCTCGGCGCGAGCGCGCGATAATTTCGCTACCGGCTTCAATCCCGATAGCCTCCAGATCCTGCTGATTGACATACACCACCGGCACCGGTTCGATCGCGTCGAGCACCTGCGTACGACGGGTCATCGAGCCGGTATGCCAGTGCTCCAGCTGACGCCCGGTAATCAATACCATCGGGTATTCATCATCGGGCTGCTCATCCGCCGGAATCGATTTCGCCGCAACCAGCCTGGCCCTGCCATTTGCCGTCGGAAAATTCTCGACAAATACCACACCCTGGCCGGGATCGCTTTCATCCGCACAGGGGTAGGTCACCGAGGAGAATTCATTCAAGCGATCCCAGGTAATGCCGGTAATACTCGGCATCGCGCCACGCATTTCGTCGTAAACCTCGGACACATGCTGGTAATTCCAGTCGAGACCGATGCCCTTAGCGATGTCACGGATAATCCACAGATCCTGCCGCGCTTCGCCGGGCAACGGCACCGCGGCCTTGCCCAGTTGTACGCGCCGATCGGTATTCGATACGGTACCGTCTTTCTCGGCCCAGCCCGAAGCCGGCAGCACGACATCGGCAAATGCCGTGGTTTCGGTGAGGAACATATCCTGCACCACGAGGTGGTCGAGCGCCGCCAGCGCCGCGCGCGCGTGGTTCAGATTCGGGTCGGACATGGCCGGATTTTCACCCATGATGTACATCCCCTTGATGTTGCCATCGAGGATGTTATGCATGATTTCAACCACGGTGAGTCCCGCCTTTTTGTCGAGCTCCGTACCCCAGTAGTCGCTAAAGAAAGCATTTGCCTCCGGGTTGTCGACGCGACGATAATCCGGAAACATCATCGGTATCAGGCCGGCATCTGACGCACCCTGCACATTGTTTTGGCCACGCAGCGGGTGCAGGCCCGTGCCGGGACGACCGACCTGGCCGGTAATCATCGATAACGCGATCAGGCAACGCGAGTTATCGGTACCGTGGATATGTTGCGATATACCCATGCCCCAGAAAATCATCGACGCTTTCGAAGTGGCAAATAATCTCGCCACTTCGCGTACCGTATTGGCATCGATACCGGTAACCGGCGCCATTTTCTCGGGGCTGAAAGCGGAAACATTCGCCTTCAATTCTTCAAAGTCGGTGGTCCGCTCGGCAATGAAACGGTCATCGGTCAGACCTTCATCGATGATCACGTGCAGGATTGAATTCAACAACGACACGTCGGTCGAGGCGTTGAATTGCAGAAAATGCGTCGCATGGCGCGCGATATCGGTCTTGCGCGGATCGAGCAGGATGAGTTTCTTGCCATCCTTGATCGCGTTCTTCATAAAGGTTGCCGCCACCGGATGATTGGTGGTCGGGTTGGACCCGATCACCAGGAAAACCTCGGCGTGCTGCACATCTTCGACCTGGTTGGAAACCGCACCGGAACCGATCCCTTCCAACAGGGCCGCAACGCTGGACGCGTGACACAGGCGGGTACAGTGATCGACGTTATTGGTTCCAAAGCCGACCCGCACCAGCTTCTGGAACAAGTAGGCTTCCTCGTTGCTGCCCTTGGCCGAACCAAAACCGGCCAGACCGGCGCCACCGAGTTCGTTCTTGATTTTCTTCAAACCGCCGGTGGCAAGTTCCATCGCCTCTTCCCAGCTGGCTTCACGGAACATCTTCGCAGGATCGCTCGGATCGAAGTGTTCATTCAATCCCTTGGGGACGCCCTGCTTTCGGATCAAAGGCTTAAGCAAACGTTGGGGATGATTAACATAATCAAAACCATAACGCCCTTTGACGCACAGGCGGCTGAAGTTGGCGGGACCGTCTCGACCCTCGACCCGCAGAATCCTGTCATCCTTGACATGATAAGTCAGCAGGCAGCCGACACCGCAATACGGACAAACCGAATCGACTTTTCGATCGGCTTCCACCTGGTGTGCGCCGGTCGCATTACTGAGCGCCCCGGTCGGACAGGCGGCGACACATTCACCACAGGCCACACAGGAGGACTCGCCCATCGAGTCGCCGATATCAAACACGATTTCGGCATAATGTCCGCGTTTCGCAAGGCCGATAACATCGTTGACCTGGGTCTCGCGGCAGGCACGCAGACAACGCGTACACTGAATGCAGGCATCCAGGTTGACGGCAATCGCCGGATGCGAAAGATCCGCCTCCGGCTGGTGACGGGGTTTGAAGCGCGGATTGCTGACATCGAGCTTATCGGCCCAGTAATTGAGTTCGTTGTCGAGGGTATAGGCCTGCTCAGGCATGTCAGACAGTAGTAATTCCAGCACCAGTTTCTGCGATTTTTGCGCGCGCTCATTATCCGATTTGACCACCATACCGGGGGTCGGATTACGACAACAACTGGGGGCAAGCACGCGTTCGCCATCGATTTCAACCACGCAGGCGCGGCAGTTGCCGTCAGCCCGCAATCCGTCGGTGTAACACAGGTGCGGGATCTCGGTACCGGTGCGTTGTGCCGCCTGCAGGATAGTTTCACCCGCCAGGGCTTCGACCGACTCACCGTTTAGCGTGAACTCGATAGTTTCAAATATGGAATCGGGGTTAGCAGCCATTATGAGCACTCCGAAAAATAGTGATTTTTTCGTGATCGCAAGGAAGCACCGCGCGGAGAACCGCAGTGCATGTGGAAATACATGAGGATCGACCGGGCCGGCGCACCGGCACGGAGCTGACGCGGCGATCGCGGAAAAAGCGCATTTTTAGGAGTGCTCATTATTGTTGCTCCTCGATGCCGAGCTCATGGGGAAAGTATTTGATGACCGACAGTATCGGATTTGGCGCCGCCTGTCCGAGACCACAAATTGACGCGTCGATCATGACCGTCGACAGATCGTTCAATTGCTCGATGTCCCAGTCACCGGTTTCCATGATGCTGACCGCCTTCTCGCAGCCGACCCGGCACGGGGTACACTGGCCACAGGATTCATGCGCGAAAAATTTAAGCGAATTCAACGCCGCCTGCATGGCACTATCCTGCTCCGACAGCACGACCACCGCTGCGGAACCGATAAAACAGCCGTATTCCTGCAACGTATCGAAATCGAGTGGAATATCGCCCAGCGACGCAGGCAGAATACCGCCCGATGCCCCCCCTGGGAAGTAACCATAAAACTTATGACCATCGAGCATGCCACCGCAATACTCTTCGATCAATTCCTTGATCGTTATTCCCGCCGGCGCGAGATGAACCCCGGGCTGGTTGACTCGACCGGAGACGGAAAAACTGCGCAAACCCTTACGTCCGTTACGACCCTGTGAGTCGAACCACTCGGAACCCTTTTCGATAACATCCCGAATCCAGAACAGGGTTTCGCAGTTGTGTTCCAGCGTCGGCCGCCCAAACAAACCAACCTGCGCCACGTAAGGTGGTCGCAGACGTGGCATACCACGCTTGCCTTCGATCGATTCGATCATCGCTGATTCTTCGCCACAGATATAAGCGCCAGCGCCGCGACGAATTTCCATCTGCGGCAGCGCATAACCCGATTTACTGACCAGGTCATTGACGGCCTGTTCAAGGACACGGATTACCGATGGATACTCGTCACGAATATAGAGGTAGCATTTATCGATACCGATAACATTGGCCGCGATCAGCATGCCTTCGAGAAAGCGATGCGGATCGGAGAGCATGTAAAAGCGATCCTTGAAGGTTCCGGGCTCGCCTTCGTCGATGTTGATTGCACACAGGCGCGGCGCGGGTTGCTCACGCAGAATGCTCCACTTGCGCCCTACCGGAAAACCGGCACCGCCGAGACCCCGTAATTGCGTGCCCTCGAGGGCTTCGATAATGGCGTCAGCGCTGATGTCACCAGCCAGTAAACGATCGTACAACTGGTAGCCGCCCTCTGCTCTGTAGGCCTCGAAATCGACGCTGTCTGTGGGCATTGGTTGAATGGTGTTGCCCGCGTCGACCGCTGTCCTGACCGAATCCGCGGTGGCGTTATCGACACTGTATTGCCCGACCACGGCGACGGGCGCCTTGTCACAACGTCCGACACAGGGTACACGCTGCACGCGCACACCGGCGCCCAGCGACGATTCCAGGGCACTGATTAGTGCTTCACTACCCGCCATTTCACAACTGACTGAATCGCAAACGCGTACGGTTAGAGCTGGCGGTGCGGTATCGCCTTCCCTGACGACATCAAAATGATGATAAAAGGAAGCGACTTCGTAGACTTCGGTAGTGGCGAGGCGCATTTCATGCGCCAGCGCCACCAGGTGCGCGGCGGACAAATGGCCGTAATTATCCTGAATCCTGTGCAGGTGCTCGATCAACAGGTCACGCGCGCGCGATTCGTCGCCGAGCAGGTTTTGTACTTCGAGCAGTGCGTTGAGGTCAACTACCCTGCCCTTGGTCTTGCCCCGTCGGCGTTGCTTACGATTATCTACCGCGTCGGCATTGATTTCAGGCTGTGACATATTGATTCTCGTTATGGGATGCAAGCTAAGAAAACACCCCGCCCTTGCAAGCGGGGGCAAAGTTTAACCCAAGGAGGAGCTAACAAAAACATGTGAATGCGCCATTACAAAACGTTAATGCGCCATCACGGTAATGATATCGGTATTGCTCAACAGGTGACTGGTCACGCCACCAAACAGCCGCTGACGGGTACGAGTATGACTGAATCCGCCTACTACGAGGAATTCGGCGCCGATTTCGGTGCAGGTGTTTAACATCTTCTTGCCGACATTGCTGCCCTTGCCGCTGATCACGTGGTAATCAGCCTTGCAGCCATGGCGCTTGAGGTAATCAACCACCTCTTCGACTCCGGCTTCCCGTTTTTTCGACACCAGCACCGACACTTTCTTCATTTGCTTGAGCCATGGCAGCGTCATGCACAACGCCCGGCTCGCCTCGACGCTATCGTTCCAGCCGATCGCCGCGTGGTCAACGCGATGCGGTTCCCAATCGGGTGCGGGCGGCACGATCAATACCGGTCGCCCCGAGTGCAACATCAACGATTCATGCAGTTCACCGACCCCTGGCCCACCGATACGGTGCTTGGTCGGCCGCGACATCGCTATGACATCGACCAGACGCGATTCCCGGTCAAGCACGGCCTCGGGATCACCTTCGAGAATGTGCAGCGAGGCGGTCACCCCGGCTGAACTGGACGGCTTGCGCGTAATCTTGACACTGCCCTGCTTGCAGAAAGCATTGAACTGTCCACGCACCTGATCGACGATTTCATCGACGGCCCTGCTGCTCATCCTGGCGAACTCCTCACGGTAGGACGCCGGCAGGCCACCCATCATGAAAGGTTCACTGGTGTGCTCGCGCACATGTACAACTTTGATGTGTGCATCGAACCGGTTGGCAATAACCAGCGCGGTATCCAGCACGTCCGCACTGCGTTCTGTGCCGTCTAAAGGTACCAGGATAATCTTGATCATCGGTTCAACCTCGCGTTTAGAATAGACCCTGGATCAGGCCATCGTCATCGATATGAATCTTGTCTGCAGCCGGGACCCGGGGCAAGCCAGGCATGGTCATGATTTCACCACAGACAAATACCAGGAAACCGGCACCCGCCGACAGGCGCACTTCTCGAATCGGCACCACGTGCCCACTCGGTGCGCCCTTCAGATTGGGGTCGGTAGAAAAACTGTACTGGGTCTTGGCGACACAGATCGGCAGATTGCCGAAACCGGATTCCTGAAACTGTTCGATCTGATCGCGCACCTTCTTGTCGGCGATAATATCTTCGGCGCCGTAAATGCGCGTCGCGATGGTACGCATCTTGTCCCAGATCGGCATGTCGATGTCGTACAGTGGAGAAAACTGACTATTGTTCGCATCGGTCATCTTGACGACATGATGCGCCAGTTCTTCGGTGCCGGCGCCGCCGTCTGCCCAGTGCGTGCAGTCGATGGCGGTTACGCCGTATTGTTTGGCTGCCTCGCTCACCTTGGCGACCTCCGCATCGGTGTCGGCGCTGAAGCGGTTAATCGCAACCACCACCGGCACGCCGAAGGATTTAACATTGCGAATATGACGCGCCAGGTTGGTACAACCCGCCGCAACCGCCTGAACATTTTCCTTGCCGAGATCGGCCAGCGCAACCCCGCCATGCATCTTGAGGGCGCGTATGGTCGCAACGATTACCGCCGCATCAGGGCTCAGGCCCGCGCTGCGGCATTTTATGTCAAAGAATTTCTCGGCGCCCAGGTCGGCGCCAAAACCGGCTTCGGTGACCACGTAATCAGCCAGCTTGAGTGCGGTTGTAGTGGCGATAACCGAGTTACAACCGTGCGCGATATTGGCAAAAGGTCCGCCGTGTATGAAGGCCGGGTTATTTTCCAGAGTCTGCACCAGGTTGGGTGCAATCGCGTCCTTGAGCAACACTGCCATCGCGCCGGGCGCATTCACCGCCTCGGCGGTGACCGGCTCGCGATCGCGGGTATAGCCGATAATGATTTTGCTCAGGCGCTGCTGTAAATCTTCGAGATCTTTTGACAGGCAGAAAATTGCCATGACCTCGGAGGCGACAGTGATATCGAAGCCGTCTTCACGCGGGAAACCGTTACCCGGCCCACCCAGCGAATTGGCGATACTGCGCAACGCACGATCATTCATATCGACCACCCGTTTCCATGCGATTCGACGCGAATCCAGCTGCGCCTCGTTGCCCCAGTAAATGTGGTTATCGATCAACGCCGACAGCAGGTTATGCGCCGCACCGATGGCGTGGAAATCACCGGTAAAATGCAGATTGATGTCCTCCATTGGAATCACCTGCGCGTGACCGCCGCCCGCGGCTCCGCCTTTCATACCGAAGCAGGGACCGAGGCTTGGCTCACGCAGGCACACGATTGATTTTTTACCGATACGGCTCAACCCATCGTGAAGCCCGACCGAGGTTGTTGTTTTGCCTTCACCGGCGGGTGTCGGACTGATCGCGGTGACCAGTATCAATTTACCGTCGGGCCGATCCTGCAGGGATTCAATGTAACCCGGATCGAGCTTGGCCTTGGTGTTGCCATAGGGCATGACCGCATCACCGGGTATTCCTATTTTTTCGGCTATATCGCAGATCGGCAAAGCGTGGGCCGCGCGTGCTATTTCAATGTCACTCATTTCTCTATCCTCGGGCCGGCGCACCGGTCGATACGTTTTATCGGGGTTCGTCAGGGCTCAGGAGCCCAGCTTCGAACCCACTTCAAGACCTGCAGATGCGGCGTATTCGATGGCCGACAACTTGCCACCATCGGCGCGAACTTTCATCACGCGAATGGAGCCGTCCGCGGTCGCAATTTCGGCCCCGGCGTCATCGATCGAGATTACGCAGCCGGGCTCACCACTGTCAGCGGACTTGCGGCTGTCGAAAAGCCTGAGCTCGGCGCCGTTAAACGTGGTCCAGGCACCGGGTTGCGGATTCGCGCCGCGAATCAGGTTGTAGACTTCATCGCTGCTCTTGTGCCAGTCGATTTCGACGTCCTCCTTGCGACACCAGCCTTCATAGCTGCCATCTTCCGGGTCCTGCGCTTCGCGCGGCGCGTTACCGTCACGCACCAGCTCGATTGACTCGAGCATCGCCTCGACCCCGAGAGGAAACAGCTTGTCAAAATAAACCGAACCCAGCGTGTCATCGGGTCCAATCTCGACTTCTTTCTGCAACAGGATCGGTCCGGTGTCGAGTCCATTGTCGGGCCAGAAAATCGACAGCCCGGTCTTCTTCTTGCCCATGATGATTGGCCAGTTGATCGAACTCGGCCCCTTGTGCCAGGGTAACAACGATGGGTGATACTGGATCGAGCCGTATTTGGGCACATTCAACGCTTCTTCCGGCACAAACAACAAGACATAGGCCATCACGCACAGGTCCGCCTCGTGGCTAGCCATCTGTTGCCAGACTTCCGGGTTTTTGTAGGATGCAGGCTGGTGTACCGCTAACCCATGCTCCAACGCGTATTCCTTGATTGGATCCAGCGGCCGGCCTTCCTTGTCAGGCGCACAATACACCGCAACAACTTCGTCCACCCCTTTTTCCAGGATGGCTTCCAGAACCGATTGACCGTAGGCCTGCTGGCCATGAACAATTAATCTCATTTGTCTCTCCAATTACTTCAAGCAGCATTCACCGCTCGAAGACGATTCGCTCAAACCGCGCCCGCTTCTTTCAATGACGCGATTTCCTCTGCGCTGTATCCCAGAACCTCGGCCAGAATCTCTTCAGAGTGCTCTCCCAACAATGGCGAGCGTTCCACCACGACGTCGTTATCCGAAAGTTTGACCGGACAACCTACCGACAGGTAGGGTCCGCGCTCCGGATGATCGACTTCGACAATCGTGCCGCTTTCACGCAACGATGGTTCTTCGGCAAGCTCCTTCATCGACAGGATCGGTCCGACCGGGATATCGTGAGGATTGCAGATTTCCATGACTTCGTACTTGGTCTTGGTCATGGTCCATTCCTCGATTGCGCCGAATATCTTGTTTAAATGCGGTAAGCGCAACGGTGGCGTAGCAAGTTCAGGATCTTCTTTCCATTCCGGCTTACCAATCACGTCGCAAATTTTCGGCCATACCGCGGCCTGGGTAATGAAATAGGTATAGGCGTCAGGATCGGTCTCCCAGCCTTTACATTTCAGAATTCGACCGGGCTGACCGCCACCGGAATCGTTGCCCGCGCGGGGTGTCGCCTCACCGAACTCGATACCCTCTCCATACTGCGAGTACTCCTTGAGTGGACCCGCTTTCAGGCGTTGCTGATCACGCAGCTTGACTCTGCACAGGTTTAATACACCGTCCTGCATTGGCGCCAACACGCGTTGACCGCGACCGCTTTTCTCGCGATGCAACAGCGCTGCCAGAATTCCGAAGGCCAGGTGCAATCCGGTACCCGAGTCGCCGATTTGCGCACCGGTTACCAATGGCAAGCCGTCGCGAAAACCGGTCGTGGAAGCCGAACCGCCCGCACACTGCGCGACGTTTTCATAAACTTTACAGTCTTCGTATGGACCGGGTCCGAATCCTTTCACAGAAGCCATGATCATGCGTGGATTCAGTTCCTGGATACGTTCCCAGCTAAACCCCATCCGGTCCAGTGCGCCGGGCGCAAAGTTTTCCACCAGGACATCGCAGGTCTTGACCAGCCGTTCCAATACCTCTTTACCGCTTTCAGTCTTGGAATTAAGCGTCAGCGAACGCTTATTGTGATTGAGCATGGTGAAGTAAAGGCTATCCGCACCTTCTACATCAACCAGTTGCTTGCGCGTTGCATCGCCAACACCGGGTCGTTCCACCTTGATCACGTCGGCACCCATCCATGCGAGCAACTGCGTGCAAGTAGGGCCAGACTGGACATGGGTAAAATCCAGGATTTTTATATGGTCTAGAGCCTTAGACATTGTTTACCTCTGTTAAACCTTCAGGTTGCTTGGTTGTTTATAAAATTATTTATACATGGTTTGTGCCTTGGTACCCGGCGCATACTCATTCGGGTCGACCCAGACGTTGACCACGGCACATTTACCGGTCTTCGCAATCGCTTCACGAGCGCGTTGCATCGCAGGCTGAATTTCTTTGGCCTCGTGCACTTCTTCGCCATAACCGCCGATCATTTCACCGAACTGGGAGAACGGTACGTCGCCGAGCTTATTGCCAATATCGCCACGGTCCTGGCCATACTTGGCGAGCTGGCCATAACGAATCTGGTTCATCGCCGAGTTGTTGCCGATGACGGCAAGATAAGGCGCGCCGAAACGCTGCGCGGTTTCCATGTCGAATGAAGTCATGCCGAAGGCGCCATCGCCGTAGAGACAGACGACTTCCTTATTCGGATGCGCGAGCTTGGCCGCCATCGAGAAGCCGGTGCCAACGCCGAGCGAGCCGAGTGCGCCCGGGTCCATCCACTGACCGGGATTACGCGGGCGTACCGCCTGCGCGGAAATGGTGACGATATCGCCGCCGTCGCCGATATAAATAGTGTCTTCGCCGAGGAACTCATTAATTTCGTAAGCCAGGCGATAAGGATGAATCGGGCTCTGGTCGGTGGTGAACATCGGCATCAGCCTTTCCAGCTTGGTAGCCTCGATGTCACGTAGTTCCGCCATCCATTTCTGCCGTTGCTGGCGCGCACCGTCGTCGATCCGACCGGAGGCCGCCTGCGCTACCGCGGACAAAATAGATCCCGGATCGCCGGCGAGACCGAGGCTGATATCGCGGTTCTTGCCGACCGTGGCGTAGCTCTGGTCGATCTGCACCAGGGTTGCCTCATTAGAGATACGCTTGCCGTAACCCATGCGGAAGTCGAATGGAGTGCCGACGATCAGTATGACGTCGGCGTTCTTGAATGCATCGCTGCGGGTACGATCGAAATGGTGCGGGTCGCCCTGCGGCAACATGCCGCGGCTGGCGCCGTTCATGTAGGCCGGGATATCCAGTGCGCGCACGAAATCGATCGCGGCATCGGCACTGCCTGAAGCCCAGACCTGCTGCCCAAGCAATACTGCCGGACGCTCCGACTTGACCAGGATATCGGCCAGTTTTTCGATATCGGCGGGGTCGCCAATCGATTTTGTCGAAGCACGATAAGAGCCGGGCTCCGGTATTACCGCCGACTCAATCGGGATTTCGCGGTCGAGGATATCTCTTGGAATTTCGAGGTAAGACGGGCCATAGGCACCGTTAAAACATTCGCGTGCCGCCATCGACACCATGTCGGCGACGCGCTCGGTCGAAAACACCCCGGAGGCGAACTTGGTGATCGGCGTCATCATATCGACATGCGGCAGGTCCTGCAGCGAACCCATCTTGTGCTGCGTCAGCGAGCTCTGCCCACCGATATGCAGAATCGGGCTCTCCGAACGAAACGCAGTAGCAACACCGGTGACTGCATTGGTACAACCAGGTCCAGCTGTAGTCACTACGCAGCCCAGTTTTCCGGTCTGGCGGGCGTAACCATCCGCGGCATGCGCCGCGGTTTGTTCATGACGCACATCGACAATGCGAATGCCTTCATCCAGACAGCCATCGTAGATATCGATGATATGGCCGCCACAAAGCGTGAATATAGTATCGACGCCCTCGGCTTTGAGGGCTTTTGCGACCAGGTGGCCACCGGAAATAACCGATCCATCTTTGGTTTTTGCCTTCAGGGTGTCCGTGGCGGTATCCGAGACCGGTGGTTTTTCAGCTACAGTTGACATTACTTTTTACCTCTTCAATTTATCAGCCGGTTCGGGTATCCCGATAAGCCGACTATGGTTTTATCCTCTGCAACAGCGACTAGCTGTTTCAGTTGAATTCGTTAATCCAGATAATCGACATAACGTTCGATATGTTTCGCCAGCTCGAGCGCGTGGTCCCTGACCAGCTGCTCGGCGTGATAGGCATCGCGTTCTTCGATCGCCTCGATGATCCGCGTATGATCCATGACTGACTGCGCCACCCGGTCGCGGTCCTTGATCGTACTCGCGCGAATGGCGCGCATGTGAAAAAAGAGTTGATCCGCCATCTGCGTGATCAGCTCGGAATGACCCAGTTTGATAATCGTCTGGTGAAATTCGATATTGGTATCCGAGTATTCATCGATATGGGTACGCGCCTCTTCGCCATCATAAGAGGTGAAGTTTTTGCGCAACTGGGCAATTTCCTCATCGCTGGCACGACTGGTAGCGAGACGTGCGGCCATGCTCTCGAGAGCCGCCCAGACATCGACGATATCCAGAATTTCCAGTTTGTTTTTGCGCACCAGGAAGGCGCCGCGGCGCGCAATATTCTGCACAATACCTTCCTGTTCGAGTCGAGAAATCGCTTCCCGCACCGGGGTTCTGCTGACACCTAGCTGCTCACCAAGGGCACGTTCATCGAGCCGGATCAATTCCTTGCTCGAGTAGATATCCATATGCCCGATTAAATCCTTGAGCGCCTCGTAGACTCGAGTCTTGAGCACCTTTGCGGGTTCGAGCGGAACGATGCCACTAACACTCATGACGCTCTCTCGACCTGTTTCAAAGGATGCAGCTTCAGCATATCTAGCCCCGCCTACTGCTCGGCTGCCCCGGGTTTACGCAGTTTATCGAAAATGATCTTAAACAGCGGCAGGAACAGCAGGATGATCGCAATGACCATGATCGGGCCAGCGTAGGCGCGGGTAAAGAAAATCGAAAATTCGCCATCGCTGATGATCAGCGACTGACGCATCGCCGGCTCGGCAAGCGGGCCGAGCACGATGGCTAGCACCGCCGGCGCCAGCGGATAATCGAGCTTGCGCATCAGGTAACCGGTGATACCGAACACGATCATCAACCAGACATCGTGTAAATCCTGCGTCGGTGCATAACCGCCGATCAGGCACAAGATGAAAATGATCGGGGCAAGGATCGTGAACGGCGTTTTCAAAACCTTGATGAAAACCGGAATGAAGGCGATGTTGATTAACAACGTAAACAGGTTGGCGGCATACAGTGACGCAATCAATCCCCAGACGAATTCGCTGTGATCGACGAACAGGCGTGGACCGGGTTCAAGTCCCCAGATCACCATGCCGCCGAGCAGGATTGCCGTGGTCGGCGAACCGGGAATCCCCAGCGTCAACATCGGCAACATCGATCCGGTGCTGGCCGCATTGTTGGCCGCTTCCGGCGCACAGACACCTTCGATCGCGCCATTACCGAACTTTTCGGGTTCCTTGGATATCTGCTTGGCGAGCCCGTAGGCCATCAGTGATCCCGGGGTAGCACCCGCTGCCGGCAGAATGCCGACAAAGTAACCCAGCAGCGATCCCAGTACGGTCGACTTCCAGGTTACAACCAACTCCTTCAGCGCAGCGACGGTACGCTTCACCGAGACCGTAGCATCGGAGAGCATGCTCTTGCCACCGCCGAGCGCGTGCTCTTCGACGGTCCACAGCATTTCACCGATGCCGTAGATACCGATCGCGAGCACCAGGAAGTTGACCCCGTGCAGGAAGCCGGTTATGTCCCACAACACCAGGCGGGGTTCACCGGAGATAATGTCGAATCCAACGGCGCTCAGCACCAGGCCGATGCAGATGGAAAACAGGGTTTTGAAAATATCGTCGCCACCCAGACCGACAAAAGTCGCGAAGGCCAGCATCATTAGAGCGAATTCTTCGGGGGCGCCGAAAACCAGCGCGACATGCGCGAGCGGCGGTGCAAAAAAGGTGAACAGCAAAACCGAAATAGTGCCGCCGACAAAGGACGCCACCGCGGCACCGATGAGGGCCTTGTCCGCCATACCCTGTTTGGCCAGCGGTCGCCCATCAAAGGTCGTTGCAACCGCGGTCGAAGCGCCGGGAATACCGAGCATGATCGATGAAATCGCACCCCCGTACATGGCCCCGTAATAAATCGCCGCGAGAAAAATAATTGCACCGGTTGGCGGCACCAGAAAGGTCAGCGGCAACAGGATTGCGACACCATTGACCGAACCCAGCCCGGGCATCGCACCGATAAAAAGTCCCAGCGCACAACCGCCAATAATCAGCAACAGATTCTGCGGCTCGAATACGATCGCGAAACCTTGCAGCAGGAGTCCTAGAATTTCTAACATGTTACTGTCTCTTTTCTCAGCCTGGGGTTTAAGGAGTATCTAGAAAAATATCTTGTACAACGGGATGAAGAGGGGTTCGGTAATCCCTTTCGGCAGAATGATCTTCAAAGTTATTTCGAAGAAATAAAAGATCACCACGGGAATCAGCACAGTCAGCGTCGCCGTCAGCGACCAGGAGTGCTTTCCCAGAAAACGTAGATAAAAAATCAGGAACAGCGGCAAGGCGCCGTAAACCCCGATAAAGGAAAACAGCGCGACGGTAATGATCAACGCACCCGCTACCGCGGCGACATCACCGAGCACATGGGCTTCGATATAGGTTTTGGTCGAGGTAGCGATCCTGCCGTGTTTGCGAAACCAGTTGAACAGGATTCCGCCACAGGAGATCAGCATGATGGTCGCCAGCCAGAAAGGCCAGGTGCCGCCACCCGGACCCTCTTCGTCGATCCAGCCGATCGGAAGTTCGGCGCTTTTAACCATCAGGTAGATAGAGAAGGCTCCCATCAGGAGGGCCATCAACAATTCTGCAGTTCTGACTGTCATGACTGGAACCCCCCTATCTACCCTTTGATTAAACCTTAGTCGCCTTACTTGATGGCGCCCATATTTTTCAGCATTACCTCGTGAACGTCGCGCTCTTTCTTCCAGTAGCTCATCAACGCGTCACCGGTCAGCAGGTCACCCTGCAGGCTCTTCTTGGTGCGGTACTCCTGCCACTTGGCAGAGTTGAATACGCGGGTGAAAAGATCGATGTAGTAAGCTTCCGCCTCTTTACTCATGCCAGGCGCGCCCACAACGGTGCGCTGCATGTAGTAAACGTAATCCTCGCCGAGCTCCTTGAACGTAGGTGCTTTCGGAAACAGTGGCAAACGATTATCGGTAAATGATGCCAGCGCTTTGGTCGTACCCGCTTCGTAGAAACCGAGCTGCTCGGAAGGATTGTTCACGGTTGAATCAGCATTATTGCCTGCGAGTTCCTTGGCAACCTTGCCGCCACCCTTGTACGGGACATACTTCATGTCCAGATCATAGGCCTTGTTGAGAAAGTCGGTTAACAGGTTGTCTTCCGAATTTTTGCCGGTACCTGCCATGATCCACTTGTTGCCTTTGGCCTTGGCAGCCTTGACGAAATCGGCGACATTGTTGATGTCTTTACGATCGGAATTAACCCACAGCAGGAAAGTATCTTCCGCCATGCGCGCTACCGGGGTAAAAGTAGTGATATCAATACCGAGGCCTGGCTGACGCAGCGGTGTGGTGTAAAAGCTGTTCAGCGTGAACATGATGGTGTGGTTATCACCTTGCTTGCCTTTCATGTGCACCAGTGCTTCGGCACCTGAGCCGCCCGGCTTGTTGACGGGAGTAAACGGAACCGGCGCCATGTTTTCCGATGCAATAATACTTTGCAGCAAACGCACAGCCTTGTCCGCACCACCGCCTTTACCGGCCATAACTACGAATTCGACGGGCTTGCTTGGTTCCCAGGCCGCCTGGCCTAGTACCGGCAATCCCGCCAGCATGGCGCTAACGCCAAGCGTACAGATCACTTTCTTGAGAGTGTGTTGTGTTTTAAACATTTCGAAATGCTCCTCCAAAATTAGGGCCAATAACGGCCCAATTAAATGATTCCAACCGGTTGGTCGGACTCACCATACTAACAGGTCCTTGGGTAGGAACCTGAATACCCCAGAATGTATATTCACTTTAGGGCTGACCCGTATATCACTTTTCAGGGTGACTACGCATCATTTTTCTGATTATCCAGCCCGAAACCAAACCGGGCCTGAATCTATTTTTATCTGGTATACAATATACCAAGAGCAACTTTATACCACTTTTGGGATAGCTGTAAAGTTTTTTTAGCTCGAACTTTATTTTTGCATCGCTTCCTGCATCAGTCTGCCCATATCTGATGGATTACGGGTCACACTGACACCAGCCGCCTCCAGCGCGGCGATTTTCTCATCGGCAGTACCCTTACCACCGGAGATGATCGCACCGGCGTGCCCCATACGTTTGCCGGGAGGCGCGGTGACCCCGGCGATAAAACCGACGACAGGCTTGGTCATGTTGTCGGCAATCCAGGCAGCGCATTCTTCTTCATCGGTTCCACCGATTTCACCGCACATGACGACACCGTCGGTTTCAGGGTCGTCGTTGAACATTTTTACTACGTCCAGGTGCTTGAGGCCGTTTACCGGATCGCCGCCAATGCCGACGCAGGTCGATTGCCCCATGCCTAGCTTACTGAGCTGATCGACAACCTCGTAAGTCAGGGTTCCGGATCGTGAGACGACACCGATACGCCCTTTTTGGTGTATGTAACCGGGCATGATGCCAATCTTGATCTCCTCGGGTGTAATGACCCCCGGACAGTTTGGACCTACCAGAATGGTAGCAGAGCCCTTCATGCGATCACGTGTGCGGATCATGTCCTTGACCGGAATTCCCTCGGTGATACAGATGACGACCTCCATCTCGGCGTCGACCGCTTCATCGATAGCAGCCGCAGCAAACGGTGGCGGCACGTAAATAACCGAAACATTACAGTGGGTAGCGGCTTTCGCTTCGGCTACCGAATCGTATACCGGCACGCCTTCGACGACCTGCCCGCCTTTTTTGGGAGTAACCCCGGCGACGTAACAATTCTTGCCATTGGCGTATTCAATGGAATTATGTGTATGGAACATACCTGTCTTGCCGGTGATACCCTGGGTGACTACGCGTGAGTCTTTATTGATTAGGATCGACATAATTAAGCTCCTGCTGCGGCCGCAGCCACTTTCTCGGCCGCGTCGGCCATGGTGGTTGCACTGATGACCGCTATGCCTGAATCGGCGAGTATCTGCCGGCCCTGCTCGACGTTGGTGCCTTCGAGGCGCACCACCAGCGGCACTGCAAGATCGACCTCCCGCGCCGCATTAACCAGTCCCTCGGCAATCACATCACAACGCATGATGCCGCCGAAGATATTGACCAGAATCGCTTTCAGGTTTGAATTCTTGAGCATGATTTTGAACGCCTCGGTCACCTGCTCGGTGGTGGCACCGCCGCCGACGTCGAGAAAGTTTGCCGGCGAAGCGCCGTAGAGCTTGATGATATCCATCGTCGCCATTGCCAGCCCGGCACCATTGACCAGGCACCCGATAGTGCCATCGAGCGAGATGTAATTCAGGCCGAATTTTGAAGCCTCAATTTCATCGATGTCTTCTTCATCGAGATCACGTAACTCCTCAAGTTCGGGATGGCGGTACATCGCGCTTTCATCGAAATTGATTTTGGCATCGAGTGCTACCACGCGTCCGTCACTGGTCACGATCAACGGATTGATTTCCGCGAGCGAGGCGTCCTTGTCCCAGAATGCCTGGTACAGGGCCTGGATCAATTTTCCAGCCTCTCCGGTCAACTCGGCAGGAATCCCGATTCTGTCGGCCAGCCCGCGGGCTTCGTCGTCGGTCAGCCCCGTCTTCGGGTCAACCGAAACCTTATGAATCAATTCGGGGGTCTCCTCGGCGACAGTTTCGATTTCGGTGCCACCCTCGGAGCTCGCCATCACGGTAACACGCTGCGTGACACGATCAACGACGAGGCCGACATAAAGCTCGTCTTTGATCGGCGCGCCTTCCTCGACCAGCAGGCGCTTGACTTCCTTGCCCTCGGGTCCGGTCTGGTGGGTTACCAGGGTCATGCCGAGGATGTCTTCGGCATGGCTGCGCACTTCATCGAGGCTATCGGCAAGCTTGACGCCCCCGCCCTTACCACGGCCACCGGCATGAATCTGGGCCTTGACGACCCACTTTTTACCACCTATCGCCTCGGCGGCGGCCACGGCTTCATCCACCGAGAAACAAGCCTTGCCGTTTGGAACCGCTACGCCGTACTCGCGCAGGATATCCTTGCCCTGATATTCGTGTATTTTCATTAGTTGGTCGCCCCGCCTCGAAAAATTCTGGTATATCGTATGCCAGATAAAATTAAATGCCAAAAAAAACGCACCTCTCAGGGTGCGTCTTCAATAATGTCACGATGCTGCTTCGCGATCAAAGCATCTGTAAACTTAATTCAGGTCGGCTGACCAGCCACCTTGATGCCTTCTTCCTGCACGGTCTTATTGAGCAGACTCACCAGCGCGAATACCGTATTCATCGCCGGGGTCGGCGTATTGGTCTGTTCGCCGAGTTCGATCACGACGCCGAGCATGCCATCAATTTCGAGCGCCTTGCCGACCTCGAGATCCTGCAGCATCGAGGTCTTGTGTTTGCCGACGCCTTCGGCACCGTCGATGCGACGTTCAAGTGACACGCGAAAACTGGCGCCCAGTTTCTCGGCGATTTGCTGAGCCTCGGTCATCATTTGCGCAGCGAGCGCTCGGGTTTGCGGAAACTGGCAAATATCGACCAGGGTCGAATGCGTCAAAGCACTGATCGGGTTGAACGACAGGTTACCCCAAAGCTTGAGCCAGATTTCAGAACGAATATCAGGCAGCACGAAAGACTTGAAACCCGCCTCGACAAAGGCGTCGCAGATTGCCTGCACTCGCTCGGACTCGGAGCCGTCGAGTTCACCAACCGGGTAACGGTTGCCTTCGATGTGGCGGATCACGCCGGGCGCATCGATGGTGGCCGCCGGATATGCGATACAGCCGATAATCCGGTCGGGGTCGATCGCGGCAGCAATTTTACCCTCCGGATCGACGGTGCGCACGATACTGTCTTCATACTCGCCCGGGAGTTTCTGGAAATACCACCACGGAATGCCGTTTTGTAAGGTGACGATAACACCGCCATCTGACAGCATACCCATCAGCTTGTCGGCAATCGGCTCGATCTGGTGTGCCTTGACGCCGAGCAGAACCATATCCTGGCCGGTAACTTCTTCCATGTCGGCGGTGGCAAAGATATCGGCGATGACGAGTTCCTCGCCGTTCTCAATATACTTCAGGCCATTAGTTCGAATCGCATCGAGATGTGCACCGCGTGCGATGACCGACAGTTCATGACCCGAATTAGCCAGTTTTGCCGCCATCATGCCACCGATTGCACCCGCTCCAACCACGCATACTTTCATCATTAAACCTCACAACTTCCGGGGGTAAAAAACCGGCGCATTCTACGTCATAGACTGACTATACGTCCACGCGAGCAGCAAAATAGTTAAGATTAAATTTCATATCCACCCATAGGTTCAGCTTATCCTTCACTCAAATCAATCCCCATCCCTGCTCAATCGAAATTTAATTTTGCGCAATCATGTGATAGATTCCGCGCCCTCGTGATTAACAACTGAATAGACGACTATGACAAGCTGGGTACGCTTCAACTGGAATGGTAAAACCTGCCGTGGTGCACTCGACGGCGATAATATCGAGCTTTGCAGCAACGACATATTCGAAGAGACTGTGCTAACCGGGGAATCGACCACTCTGCCCGAAGTCGATTTGCTGGCACCCTATCAACCGAACTCCATACTCGCCCTGTGGAATAATTTCCATGAACGTGCCGAGGCTGAAGGCCAGACGATTCCTTCGACACCACTTTATTTCATGAAGCCGGTTACCAGCGTCATCGGGCCGAAGCAAACCATTTATCGCCCGCGCGGTCATCAGGGTCGTGTCATCTTCGAAGCCGAGCTTGGTATCGTTATCGGCAGGCAATGCAGCGCCATCACCGCGGATCAGGCTGACGAACATATCTTCGGTTACACCTGCGTCAACGACGTCACCGCTATCGAGTTCCTGTTCGAAGACAAGGCCTTCCAGCAGTGGACGCGCAGCAAGGGATTCGACACTTTCACACCGCTCGGTCCCTGCATCAACACCGCGATCGATCCCGCCGATTTGCGCATCCTGGCGATTCAGAACGGCGAAGGCCGTCAGGACTACCCGGTCAGTGACATGATCTTCAGCCCGCAGCAAATCGTCGCCATGATTTCCGAGTACCAGACGCTGGTGCCGGGTGACCTGATCTGCTGCGGCACCTCGGTCGGCGCGCGCACGATGAAACCCGACACCGAGATCCAGATCTCGATTCCCGGTATCGGCACCCTGGTTAACCATTTCGACGACTTTCCGGCATAAAGCGAAGGTAACCGGCTGCCATGGCGCTCGCGATCGGTCTCGACCAGGAACAGTTCACCTTTCGCATGGTGGGTGCGAGGAATCGCGAGGATCGAATTCGCATTACCGCGGATTGGGTATTGGCCCAGTTTGAACAGTTTTATAACGAGTTTCTGGAAGTACCTTATCGCGCCAAAACCGCGTTCGAACAACAACATCACAGTACCTCGATCTGGCTTAGCCGTCATCGCCTTTCATTGTACAGCTCCTACATTCATCGCATGGGCGCTTATTTACAGGCGGTACAACCCAGAATTTCCGTCGACGCCAGTTTCCTCAATCAACTCGAGGATCATTTCTGGCGCATGATCGAACACCGCTACGAGTCTGATGTCGCTTACGCCTTCATGCATTCTATTCGACGCATGGTGTACCGGGACGAATGGAAGCCGGTTGAATACTC
>JBATHL010000200.1:0-2140 GCA_049666745.1 Gammaproteobacteria bacterium | reverse complement strand
CATTAATACTGAGCAGGCGAGCTAACAATGTCCGATAAACCGCAAGGTGAACTCACCACCCGCACCATGGCGATGCCGGCAGACTCCAACCCGGCCGGGGATATATTCGGTGGTTGGGTACTGTCGCAAATGGATATCGCGGCGGGCATCTGTGCCAGCGAGCGCGCACAATGCCGCACCGTCACGGTGGCGCTCGATGGAATGCATTTTATCCGGCCAGTCAAGATTGGCGACATCCTTTGTGTTTACACTGAAATCGAACAGGTTGGTAATACCTCGATCGATATTCACGTCGAGGCATGGGTGCAACGTGATCGTTCACGCAACACCGTCAAGGTGACCCAGGCGAATTTTAAATTTGTCGCGCTCGGTGCGGATGGACGCCCACGCCAGGTACCTGCCGAAAAAACCTGAAACTAACTACCCGGCACCTGGACGAGCATCGATTAAATCAGTCGCTAGTGAGTACTTCGGCAATCGATGGCCCACGTCCGCGCACCCGAGTCTGGTGCATGCGGCGGCGGTATTTGTCCGCGTCATAACCACAACCACGATGCAGGATGCAGCGGTTGTCCCAGATCATCATGTCGCCAGCCTGCCAGCGATGACGATACACGGATTGTGGTCGCGTGACTTCATTGATCAGCCGTTCGATCAGTGGACGGGCCTCGGCGTCGGGCATGCCCTCGATCTGCTTGACGTGGGAGCCGACAAATACATTTCTTTCGCCGGTTACCGGATTCTGCCGCACCAGCCGTTGGCGTACCGGATGCATGTAGGTACGCTGGTTTTCGGTGACCGCGTCTTCGCCGACCCTGGTGCGCGAATAGATGTAGTCGTGGATAGCTGTTTTCGAGTCGATGAGTTCCCGGGTTTTCTGGTCGAGTCGCCGATAGGCAGCCCTTGCGCTGGCAAATTCGGTCTCCCCCGCTTCGGCGGGCACCTCGTAGGCAGCGAGGATCGAATACATGGCCGGGATTTCGCGAAACGAACTGTCCGAGTGCCACATCTCGTTACCGGTCGACGCCTTGATCTGGCGTTGTGAAACCTTGTTGCCATCGTCATCGATATTACCAACCCGCCCGATGTAGGTAACTTCACCCCTGCTGTAATAACTCACATGCTCTTCCTCGAGCTCGCCGAAGCGGCGCGTGAAAGCAAGGTGCGCGGCATCGTTCATCTGCTGATTTTCAAACAGCACTAACGAATAGCGGTTGATGGCATCGTCGATTTGCGCAAAGGTTTTCTCGTCCAGGTCTCGCGCCAGATCGACCCCCGCAATTCGGGCGCCGAACTCTTCGTGAATGGGGGTGATGTTCATACTACGCTGACAGACGCCGCAAAAATTACTCGATGAATATCCGTTCCCGCAGCTTCAGGCAAGCTCTTCGGCAAAGTGGCAGGCGACATGGTGTTTACTGCTTAATTCCCGCCATTCCGGCACTTCTTTGCGACAGCGATCCTGCGCGTGCGGACAACGGGTATTAAAGCGGCATCCCGGCGGCGGGTTGATCGGGCTCGGGATCTCGCCTTCGAGACGTTGCGCGTTACCACGAACATCCGGATCCAGCGAAGGAATCGCCGACAACAGGGCCCTGGTGTAGGGATGCGAGGTTTCGGAAAACAGTTTACGCGTCGGCGCAGCCTCAACGATCTGCCCGAGATACATAACCGCCACGAAGTCACAGGTGTGTGCAATCACACTCAAATCATGACTGATAAAGAGGAAGGTTATGCCACTTTCGCGCTGAATCGAGTTGAGCAGATTCAATACATCCGCCTGAATCGACACATCGAGCGCGGCGACACTTTCGTCGGCGACGATGAATTTGGGGTCCGATACCAGTGCGCGCGCGATCGAGATACGTTGGCGCTGACCACCGGAGAATGCATGCGGGAAACGGCGCAGATGTTCGAGGTTGAGTCGGCACTTGGCGGCAATTTCACGCACCCTGGCGTCGGTCTCTTCGCGACCCGATGTCAAGCCCATGACTTCCAGTGGCTCGGCAATGATGTCCCGCACCGTCATCCGGGGACTCAGCGCCGCGTAGGGATCCTGAAATATCAATTGTGAGCGCTTACGATAATCCTTGAGTTCATCGCCCTGCAATGTGCTGAGGTCGTAGGTGACATCTTCATC
>JBATHL010000199.1:0-3776 GCA_049666745.1 Gammaproteobacteria bacterium | reverse complement strand
GTTTAGCACCAAGTTCAAAGCGGAGTTTGGCTTCCTCGACTGAGTCAATGCCGCCAACCGAAATAATCGGGATGTCATCCCCCAGCTGCTGGTGAAAGTCGATGAGCAGCTGCCTTGATTTGTCGCGCAATGCAGCGCCACTCAGGCCGCCGCTTTCATTGGCCTGCCGATGTCCCTGAACCCCGTCACGCGATATCGTGGTGTTAGTGGCGATCAGTCCGTCTACCGAATATTTGCGCAGCAGGTCGGCAATCGCCGGGATTGCCCGGTGCTCCAGGTCCGGGGAAAGTTTGATTGCCAGAGGTCGATATAATTGAAGTTTGTCTTCGAGCCTGGCACGTAACTGACTGATTCCGGCCAGTAGTGCTTCAAGCGCCTCCTCGTTCTGTAAATCGCGCAGCCCCGGCGTGTTGGGTGAGGATATATTTATCGTGATGTAATCCGCGCTGGTATAGACCTTTTCAAATCCCAGGCAGTAATCCGTCAGTGCCTGATCCACCGGAGTGCTGAGGTTTTTACCGATGTTGATACCCAGTACGAAATCACGCGTCTTGTTGCCGAGCTGGTCGAGTAAATGATCAACACCGTAGTTATTGAACCCCATTCGGTTGATCAGGCTCTGCTGCCGTGACAGACGGAATATACGCGGTTGGGGATTTCCGGGTTGCGCTAGCGGAGTGACGCTGCCAACCTCGATAAAACCGAATCCGAGTTTCCCCAGGCCGTCGAGATAATCCCCGTTCTTGTCCAGGCCAGCCGCGAGACCGACAGGGTTCGGGAAATCCAGACCCATCACGCGGACCGGTTTATCGACTCTTCTGTCGGGAAGCACTCGATGAAACTGTTGCAGCATCTCCAGGCTGATATCGTGTGCCAGTTCAGGGTCGAGCGAAAATAGTATTGGTTTTACCAGCGAATAAAGCATCAGCTTGAAGCGATCAGGGCAAGCAGTTCGGGATATTGTTCCAGGTCGTGCAGCGTATCAATATCCCGCACAGTTTCAAGCAAACTTACGCGATAGTTTAATCGCTTCGCATTGGTGAGCGTTTGTCTGAGTACCTGGTCTGAACTCCAGCTTACATTGTGGAATAACCAGGGATCGATTTTGGTACAGGCGATCAGGGCATAACCTCCATCAAAAGCAGGTAATAATACGAGCTCGTGATCGGCCAGGGCCCGGGCAGCCTGGAGCAGGTGTTTGCTGGAAATATCGAGGCAATCCGAGCCAATTATGATTGCGCCGTCGGTACTCATGGTGAGCATGTCTTTAATCGCGTTGAACATACGTGTTCCCAGGTCGCTACCTTTTTGCACGAAGTGTTCTTCATCCTGCAACAGCTCGTCGTCGCAGACTTCGCTCAGGTACAACTGGAAATCAAGCCCTGATTCCCTGGCGACCTCAAGCGTATACTCGAGGCAATAACGGTAGACCCTGGCTGCCTTGTCGGCACCAATATCCGGAATGAGGCGGGTTTTTACCAGGCCGGGGCTGGGAGGTTTGGCGAAAATGCCTACCGAAATCATGAACGCATTATCCCTTTTACGGGTAGTAAATCTTGTGCAGTCGCCGGGGGTCGACTCCAAGCCAGTACGCGAGACGTAACGACCACATCAGGAGCACTGTTTTAACGATCCCATTGTCCCGCCAACGCCGGTTTGAGCTGGAAATCGCTTTTCCAATGACGAATGGTTTGGCCAGTCGCCGCGCTGTCTTGCAAATCGCGATGTCTTCCATGAGTGGAATTTTCGGGTAGGCGTTAAGCGATTCAAAGAAATGCCGGTTGAAGTACAAACCCTGGTCGCCACCGGCAACATGGCTAATCCGGGTGCGCAGATTAATAGCGCTTTCGATTATTCGATAAACGAACGCGTCATCGCTTAATCGCAAACGATAGAATCCCCATTCTGCGTCAGCTTCGATAAAGCAGTAAAAATCTTTAGGTAATACGCTGTCAGCATGCAGAAACAGCAGAAACTTTCCTTGCGCCGTCCTGCTTGCTGCATTCATTTGAGTGGCTCGACCCGCGTTGCTGTGAACGATGCTGCAGGGATATTGACTGGCAATTTCCAGACTGCCGTCGTTGCTACCGCCATCGCTGATGATGACTTCAGCATGGTTTGTCACCCATTGCAACGCGAACAGCCTGGCGAGGCCTTGATCGAGGCAGTCTGCTTCGTTCAGGACCGGAATGATGATGCTGAGTTGTGGGCTGTCAGGCAAGAGCTCCGCCGCAACTGCTACCCTGGCCTGCGGTACAGCCATAGCAATGATCTGCAATGCTGATCGGGATATTTCGCAGGCTGGTTTTCAATACATCGCTAATATGCATTTTATGTCGTTTGCCGGGATGACGAATATTCATGTTGAGCATCTGGTTGAAATCACAATCATAAACATAACCTTGCCAATCGATGCTGAGCTGATTGGTGCACATTAATCCCTGCATGTTAGCTGCACTGAAGGAATCTTTTAACAGGTTCATGTAATCTTCAAACTCACCCCGGGATATCAGGGTGCTGCCAAAACGTGCGATCGGCATATTGGTAATGGTAAATAGCTGATTGAACTCAATATCGAATTTCTCGGCGAGAAACTGTTTATAGTCTAGCTCCAGCGATTCCTGTGGAGGTGGCAAATAGGGGCCGGTAGGATTGTATACCAGGGTCAGAGTGAGCTTGCCGTCTGCTTTGCCATAGCCGAGTCTATTGAGCTGTTTCAATGCCTGCATGCTTTTCTGATATACGCCTTTGCCGCGTTGCCCATCGACATTGTCTTCCATGTAACAAGGTAGAGAAGCGACAATCTGTACTTCGTTCTCGGCCAGGAATTCGGCAGTACCCTCGTAACCCGGTTCCATCAGGATGGTTAAATTGCAGCGATCGATAACCGTAATGCCCAGTTCACGTGCCGCAACAACCAGGTCTCTGAACAAAGGATTCATTTCAGGAGCGCCGCCGGTGAGATCAAGCGTGTGAACCGATGGCTGGGCCAGCATTTCGAGGATATGCGCGATGTTCTCCTGCTCCATTAATTCTTTGCGCGTCGGGCCTGCCGCGACATGACAATGCAGGCAGGACTGGTTACACAGGTAACCAAGATTGACCTGCAGTACTTCCAGTGTATTGCGGGTTACGCTTGGGAAATCGGTAGTTTTTAAAAGCGGCCAGGTGTCGCGCATTAGTTGTTAAAGCTAGTTATTGATCCACGATAGACTCGCAATATAACATAGAGTTCAGATTCCGGGCGATACGACCAGGGAGGATGATATCAGTACCAGTAGCAAGGTGGTGGCCTGCGGCGTAGCGGTAGTCGTAACCCATCGTCAGCAAGTATTATTTGGTAAGCGCAAGTCTGCGGCGGACGGGTTTGAATGGCAGTTGCCTGGTGGCTGGATAGTCCCCGGTGAATCGGTGCAACAGGCGGCTCGTCGCGAGGTGAGTGAGGAAACCGGTCTGCAATTGCAGGAGCTTCAGTTTGTCGGCATAACCAACAACGTTTTTTCGCCGCATAATCATTCAATATCACTGTATTTTGAGGCAGAATGTGCTGATGTTGAGGCACTGAAAGCGACGGAGGGCGACAAGTGTGACGCCTGGGAATGGAGATGCTGGGCTGAAGTAACGGAGAATCTCTATTTGCCGCTGCGTTTGTTCAAGAAAACCGAATATCAACCGTTTTTACCGGGTATGCGAGGGACCTATTTCTCAATTTGAATTTATATAGTGATTTTATAGGCTTATCCTCGATAAACTAGAATTAAATTTAACTATACTGC
>JBATHL010000198.1:0-5247 GCA_049666745.1 Gammaproteobacteria bacterium | reverse complement strand
GCCCTCATCCGCTGCGACCGCGGATTGCATCAGCTGCCCGCGATGCGCAACCAGCTGGACCGCACTGGTCAACTCGAGGCTACCTGCGCAGACCAGTGCGCTGTACTCACCAAGACTGTGCCCGGCCATCATTGATGCTTGTGGCATGTCCGCTTGCTGCGAAGCGATACGCCAGCTGCCGACTCCCGCGCAGAGCATGGCAGGCTGTGTTACTTCGGTTTCATTAAGCCGCGCCTCGGGCCCTTTGCTGACCAGCGTCCAGAGATCATAACCGAGCGCATCCGACGCTTCGTTGAAAACCTCGATTACAGTTGCTTGATGTTCTTCCCAGGCATGCATCATCCCGACCGATTGCGAACCCTGGCCGGGAAAAACATAGGCGAAATTTGTCATGGATTGATTTGCCTGCAAAAAAAACAGAATGTTATCACAGGGTTTTGTCAGGCGTTACTTGCTCTATTGATATACCGGCTGAATAATGGATAATGGCGCGCTTTAAACAATGAGTTAGATTATGCCAAAAGGCGATCATATCGAGATGCGGGGAGTGGTAAAGGATACCCTGCCGAATACCATGTTCCGTGTTGAGCTGGAAAACGGGCATGTTGTAACCGCCCATATTTCAGGCAAAATGCGCAAGCACTATATTCGGATTTTAACCGGTGACACGGTAACGGTGGAGTTGACGCCTTACGACCTGACCAAGGGCCGCATTACTTTTCGCGATAGATAATTTCGTTAGTCTACCGAGGCCTCTTCCTTGCGCTTCTGCGGTTTTACTATCTGACAGTGCAAACTGTTATCCTTGATATCGATTTTCACCCTGCCGCCATTGGTAAGCTCACCAAAAAGCAGTTCGTCGGCTATTACCTGCTTGATCTCGTCCTGGATAACCCTGGCCATCGGGCGAGCCCCCATTTTAGGATCATAACCCTTCTCGGCTAACCAGCGTCGTGCCGCATCGCTAACGGTCATGCTGACTTTCTTCGCCTCGAGCTGAGATTCAAGTTCAATCAGGAATTTGTCGACCACGTTGAGTATCACCGTAGTATCGAGTGCCTTGAACTGAATCGTGGCATCAAGGCGGTTCCTGAATTCCGGGGTAAACATTTTCTTGATTGCTTCGCCGCCATCGAGAGTGTGATCCTGCAGCGTGAAGCCCATGGAAGCACGGCTCATCTGTTCCGCACCGGCATTCGTCGTCATTACCAGGATGGTGTTACGGAAATCAGCTTTGCGGCCATTACTGTCGGTAAGCGTGCCGCTATCCATCACCTGCAGCAACAGGTTGAAAACATCGGGATGCGCTTTTTCGATTTCGTCGAGCAGTACTACCGAGTAAGGATGTTTGTTGAGTTCCTCGGTAAGCAGACCACCCTGATCGTAGCCGACATATCCTGGCGGTGCGCCGATCAGCCTTGATACGGTGTGACGTTCCATATACTCGGACATATCGAACCGAATCAATTCGATTCCCATGATCTTGGCTATCTGGCGACAGACTTCAGTTTTACCTACCCCGGTCGGGCCTGAAAACAAAAATGAACCGACCGGCTTGGACTCACGGCCCAGTCCGGAGCGTGACATTTTGATTGCTGCATCCAGGGCCTTGATGGCTTCATCCTGTCCAAAGACCACTCGAGAAAGGTTTTTGCCGAGGTTTTTGAGCATGTCGAGATCGGTAGTGCTCACCGTGTTGGCCGGAATGCGTGCTATTTTGGCGACGATGTTTTCGATATCGTGGATACCGATAGTTTTCTTGCGTTGCTTGCTCGGCTGTAAGCGGCGTTGCGCACCGGCCTCGTCGATGACGTCGATTGCCTTGTCGGGCAAATGGCGATCATTAATGTAGCGCGATGCGAGTTCGGTCGCTTTACGTAGCGCCTGTAGCGTGTACTTGACGTTGTGATGCTCTTCGAAGCGTGACTTCAAACCTTTGAGGATTAAATAGGTTTCTTCATTGCTTGGTTCCGGCACATCGATTTTCTGGAATCGGCGCGCCAGGGCGCGATCTTTTTCGAAGATGCCACGAAATTCGGTATAGGTAGTCGAACCGATACATTTGATGTCTCCATTTGCCAGCACCGGCTTGATCAGGTTGGAAGCATCCATCACGCCACCCGATGCCGAGCCGGCGCCTATTATGGTGTGAATTTCATCGATGAACAGGATCGAGCCTGGTTCATCGATAAGCTGGCCGATAACTGCCTTCAAACGTTTTTCGAAATCACCGCGGTACTTGGTACCGGCAACCAGTGCACCAAGATCGAGCGAGTACACGGTGCTTTGCAATAGAATATCCGGTACATCTTCCTCGACGATCTTGCGCGCCAGGCCTTCGGCAATTGCAGTCTTGCCAACCCCGGCCTCGCCGACCAACAGCGGGTTGTTTTTGCGGCGTCGACAAAGTGTCTGGATGATACGTTCGATTTCGTGATCGCGACCAATGAGTGGATCGATCTTTCCGGAATAGGCAAGTTCGTTCAGATTGGTAGCAAATTTTTCCAGCGGATTGGAGCCTTCCTGGTCACCCGGCAAGGCTTCGGCATCATGGGTAAATGATTCCTCGTCGGCTTCCTCGTTGACCCGGGTAATGCCATGTGAGAGGTAATTGGTGATATCGAGGCGTTCGATGTTGTGCTTGTTCAGCAGGTAGACCGCGTGTGAATCCTGTTCTGAAAATATCGCTACCAGTACATTGGCACCTGAGACTTCACCGTTACCCGATGATTGCACATGAAACAGGGCGCGCTGCAATACGCGTTGAAATCCCAGGGTCGGTTGCGTGTCACGGTCCTCATCAGCCATTAACAGGGGGGTATTCTGATCGACAAAAATCTCGAGCTCGGTCTTGAGTAGCTGGACATTTCCTCCACAGGCTTCGATAACCGCGGTTGCAGCATCATTGTCGGTTAGCATCAGTAACAGGTGTTCGACAGTAATGAATTCATGGCGCTTTTCATTGGCGTCATGAAATGCCTTGTTGAGCGATTGTTCCAGTTCTTTATTTAACATAATTCCGTCTTGATAAAATGGCTGCCTATGGATTTAAATATAGACGATTTGACCTCGAATGTGATCTAAATGTTCAAACAGTTTCTTTAGATTCACAAAACAGACCAGTTGGTCAACTCTCTTCCATATCGCATAGCAATGGATGCTTGTTTTCACGGGAGTAACTATTAACCGCGGTAACCTTGGTTTCAGCAATATCGCGGGTATAAATTCCACAAACGCCTTTGCCTGTTTTATGAACATTTAACATGATGCGAGTAGCATTTTCCCGGTTGTGACCGAAAATCGCTTCCAGCACGTGCACTACAAATTCCATCGGGGTGTAGTCATCGTTAAGTAAAACCACCTTGTACAATGGTGGTTTTTTTAGCTTGGGACGGGTTCGCTCAAGCAGGAGCGTATCGTCATCGTCATTGTTGGACTGCTGATCAGACATGATTATGCTTTTTTCATTTACTAAAACTATAAAATAATGACAGGCTTGAAATAATTCAAGGCTTGGCTATTATTATTTGAAGCCAAAGGGAAGAAATCAGGCCAATCACCTCGATCAAACGACTAGTTTTCACATAGTTTTTTCCTATCGGGGTAGCCTGTTTCGTGTTTTTACGACAACTACAAGCAAGAGGATGAGTCATGCCCACCGGGACAGTCAAGTGGTTTAGTAATGTAAAAGGTTACGGATTTGTCAATACGGATGAGGACGAGGAGCTGGATATCTTTGCGCACTTTTCTGCGATTGAAATGGACGGTTATAAAAAGTTGACCTCCGGGCAGAAAATCGAATTTGATATTGATGAAGGCCCCAAGGGTTTGCAGGCCCAGAAAATCCGCTCGATAAGCAGCTGACCAGGTAATTTCTCAAATAGCTGCTGTTCTAACACAAAGCTATTGCCCACCTCAAAAGTGCCAGGTATTTAAATTTAGCCGCAACGCTATTGATCCCGGCCGTTTGTTCCCTAGCCCAATTTTTCTGTTGTATAATCCCGCGCTCGAAGAGAAACATGCTATCCAGGGGATAAAATGAGTTATCAGCACATCAAGATACCTGCCGAAGGCCAGCCTATAACAGCCAACGAAGATCTCAGTCTGAATGTTCCAGAAAATCCAGTCATACCCTATATCGAAGGCGACGGCATAGGGACCGACATTTCCCCGGTGATGATAGAGGTGGTCGATGCTGCCGTTGAGAAGGCATACCAGGGTAATAAAAAAATAGCCTGGATGGAGATTTATGCAGGCGAAAAGGCAACTTCAATTTATGGCGAGGATGAATGGCTACCCGATGAGTCCCTGGCGGCGATGCAGGACTACATCGTCTCCATCAAAGGCCCGCTGACAACACCCGTCGGGGGCGGTATACGTTCGCTCAATGTTTCTATCCGCCAACGTCTCGATCTATATGCCTGCGTCAGACCAGTGCGATACTTTGACGGCATCGAAACGCCCTTGAAGAGACCACAAGATACCGATATGACCATCTTCCGCGAAAACACCGAGGATATATATGCCGGTATCGAGTGGGAATCCGGCAGTGCGGAAGCGAAGAAAGTAATTAACTTTTTAACCGAGGAAATGAATGTCACCAGCATCCGTTTTCCCGAAACCTCGGGTATCGGGGTCAAGCCGGTATCTTCAGAAGGCACCCGACGCCTGGTACGTAAAGCGTTCCAGTACGCAATTGACAACGATAAAAGTTCTGTGGCGCTGGTGCACAAGGGCAACATCATGAAATTTACCGAAGGTGCGTTCCGCAACTGGGGTTATGAACTTGCCGCCGAGTTGTATGGCGCCACGGAAATCGATGGTGGCCCCTGGTGTGAATTCACCAATCCAAAAACCGGCAATACGATTACCGTCAAAGACGTAATAGCCGACAACTTTCTGCAACAAATCGTGACCCGCCCCACCGAGTACGAAGTGGTCGCGACATTAAATCTGAACGGCGACTACATCTCCGACGCGCTTGCTGCCCAGGTAGGTGGAATCGGTATTGCGCCGGGCGCCAATATCGCCGACACCGTCGGCGTGTTCGAAGCAACTCACGGCACGGCGCCCAAATATGCCGGTATGAACAAGGTAAACCCGGGGTCGATTATACTCTCGGCGGAAATGATGCTGCGTTACATGGGCTGGACGCAAGCGGCTGACCTGGTGATCGCCGGCATGGAAGGAGCGATAGGCGCCAAGCAGGTGACTTATGACCTGGCACGTAACGAGCCCGATGCTACC
>JBATHL010000197.1:0-2540 GCA_049666745.1 Gammaproteobacteria bacterium | reverse complement strand
CCAACATTCCTGCGCACTTCCCTGACCTCCACTCCGCAGCGGATGGGGGCAGCGATCTTTTCCGCGTAAGCGACAAAATAGTCCGCAACGCTCTCCTTGGGGGCAAAGGCATCGGGGTCGATATTGGAGAACTCCATGCCCGGAAATCGATCGTGCCAGGCCGGACCATTGGCAACCAGAGAGTCCCATCTTTCCGAGCGCCAGCGTTCGGCAATTCGGTGTCGTTCCAGAACGAGGTGAGGCACGCCGCAGTTACTCAGGTGCTCGCTCATGGCCACCCCTGCCTGGCCGCAGCCAACAACGAGTGTGTCTACTTTTTCAGTTGGCATTGACGGCACTCCTTTGCTGAATTGAATCCTTGTAATGTTCACCAGTGCTAATCACGTTTTTACCCTCGGTTGTGGAGCGGTTGGGTTCGTTTATTGCGCGGTGTATCGATACGACGCTTTGGTATAGTGCCAAAACCGTAACCTTTAATAAAATAATCTTTTTAGCGTTTTTGAATCAGAAATATTGAGTCAGGAATGCCACAGGTCTACCTGCCCGAAGCAAGGCTACAAAATATGGGGCAGAAAGCAATCTCTGCTAGTACCAGGATTTACTGCTCCCTGACCCATATTATTCCCGGCCAGTATAAGGAGATTTTAAGCGCGCGAACTTATTTAATTAGATACGTATGTATGGATCAGGGAAAAAATGTTTCTAATTCCAGGGATGCCAACTCACAGGCTATGTTTGTCGCATTAGGTATACTGTCTCCTTATCTTCCCCCGCACCTGACTAATAAAAACAGACAATAAAACTAAATGTTTTCAAAAGCACATTCCGACAAAACCCTAAGTATGGCGCTCTCTTTAAGTGCCGCGGCCTGGGGCCTTTACTGGTTTCCCCTAAGGAGCATAGAAAATGCAGGGCTATCGGGTTCCTGGAGTGTCGTCTTTTTTAACGCATGCCCATTGATCGTGTTATGCCCCTGGCTGGTGTTTAATTTCAAGACGCTAATCAGTGTCCTCGGACCCACGCTGCTTGCCGCGATTATGATCGGCATGGCTTTTACGTTTTACGCAAACGGATTGGTAGAAACCACTATCGTCAGAGCCACGCTGCTCTATTACTTAACACCTGTCTGGTCCACCTTGATCGGGGTAATGTGGCTATCCGAACCCTTAACCAAAGCACGCATCATTGCTATCGGCGTGGCATTTTCAGGATTATTTTTATTGTTATCAAACGGCGAGTCCTCGGATTACCCACTTAACATCGGGGATTTCTATAGCTTTTTGTCGGGTATCTTCTGGGCAATCGGCGTTGCTACCCTCAACCGCTGGTCGAATATTCCCATCCTGCCATTAGCCACCTTTATCTTCATTTCGACGACCGCCTTTTCGGCGCTGTTCGCCGGGGTATTTTATGTCGATCCGCTGCCCGACTTTACGATGCTAAAAACGGCTTTTCCCACAGCCGCCTTCTGGTCCATTTTTATCTTATTACCCTGCTTTTGTATTATTTTCAGAGTTTCCCAATTATTGTTTCCCGGACGCGTTGGCATCTTGACCATGTCGGAAGTGATCGTCGCTATTGTCAGCGCTGCCATCCTGGTTCCAGATGAAACGATGCTATTGATGCAGTGGGTGGGCGCAATCGCTATCTTACTGGCCGGGTTTATCGAAGTATTATTTGGCCACAGTAAAAAAGAGGAACCCGTTCATTCATTGTTTCGCTGACCTGCAGCTGTTGAAGCGGAATCTCCCCCCTGTTGCTTGTCACGCCTTATCCAACGCTTCCAGGAACTTGTCCTTTTCATTCGGATGCATGGAGATACTGGTTTCCGCGTAGGGAAAATTTTTGCGGGTAACCTCGCTGTGGAATTCTTTCAGTGCGGCGACGCGTTCCTCATACATCTGCTTGTGTAAACGCGCCAGATTGCCGAACGCGTGAGCGTGCTTCGGTGGCTTTTCTTCCTCGCTGTCCTCGCCGCAGACATCCGACACAAACGACATGATGACATCACCTGCCATACCCGAGCCGAGGGAGAAAGTAACAACCGAGGTCTTTTCATTGACAGCTTCGAGTACATCCTCGGCGATACATTCGGCTTCGACGGCAAACACACCGACATCTTCCATGCGCTTCAGCCTGCGGTAGATTTCCATCGCCTCTTCAGCGGTCCGTCCCCAGCCGCGCAAGCCCCCGCACCAATGACTGAATGTCGGTATCAAACCGATATGGCTTTGCACCGGAATCCCTTCCCTGGACAGCATTTCCATCACCTCGTAAGAGCGCAGCGTGTAATACATATCGCCGCCCTTGCGCATCATGTCAAAGGCGTGGTCCAGAATCTCTTCGGATTTGCCGAATTGCGACCAGGTGCTACCGACACCCATAAAATGATGCGGGGCCACGCGCCGCACCTCTTCTATCTGGCTGTCCCAGACCACCAGCAGGTCGATACCCGCGTCAATACAGGCCTGCACCTCGATGGCATCTTTCGGGTTGCTCATACTGAGTTTTTTATCTGCGCCCTTCAGCGCCTGCAGGTC
>JBATHL010000196.1:0-7457 GCA_049666745.1 Gammaproteobacteria bacterium | reverse complement strand
CGGCCACGATGGGTAGCTGGTTCGGGCAGGCCGAAGGCATGCGCTGGTTGCAGGATATTTCAGCGACACTGTCACCGGGACAGCCACTGTACGTTCTGTTTTATGCGTCGGCGATCATATTCTTTTGCTTTTTCTACACTGCATTGGTGTTTAATTCGAAAGACACGGCGGAAAACCTGAAGAAGTCCGGCGCTTTCATTCCGGGTATTCGTCCAGGCAACCAGACCGCCAGTTATATCGACGGGGTAATGTCACGCCTGACCCTGGTTGGTGCGATGTATATCACTTCGGTGTGTTTGTTGCCGGAATTTTTAATTTTGTTCTGGAATGTGCCTTTCTATTTTGGAGGTACTTCCTTGTTGATCATCGTCGTCGTAGTCATGGATTTCATGTCGCAGGTGCAGGCGCATCTGATGAGTCACCAGTACGACGGATTGATGAAGAAGTCGAATTTTAAGGGGTATGGCGGCGCCGGTGTGGTGCGCTAGTCCCGGGATCAAGGTAAGGCCATGAAGGTAAGAGCGTCAGTTAAAAAATTGTGCAAAAACTGCAAGGTAATTCGTCGCCACGGTGCGGTACGTGTGATTTGTAAAGATCCGCGTCACAAGCAGCGTCAGGGCTGATTTACATATGTCTGTTTTATTGATTGATTTGTTGAATTTTGGGCGAGCGACAGCTAGAATTTGCGCCCATTTTGGCCTAGCGGCTTAGGAGATAGTTTTTTTATGGCTCGTATTGCAGGTGTAAATATACCGGATCACAAGCACACAGTGATTGCGTTGCAATCTATTTTCGGCATTGGCTCAACACGCTCGGCCGAAATCTGTAGCGCTACAGGCATAAGCCCGGAAACCAAGGTGCGTGAGTTAAGCGAAGAGCAGCTCGAACAAATTCGTAGCAGAATTGATGGCTATACCACCGAAGGCGATTTGCGGCGCGAAGTATCGATGAACATCAAGCGATTGATGGACCTGGGTACCAATCGCGGCATTCGTCATCGCCGTGGCTTGCCAGTGCGCGGACAGCGCACCAAGACAAACGCACGCACGCGCAAGGGACCTCGTCGTCCGTTGAAGCGATAAGCCAGGATTAACAGGCTATAAATCTAACAGGTTAGGTAAATGGTTGATAAAACTCGTACCAAGAAGAAAACAAAACGCGTCGTTTCCGACGGCGTGGCGCATATACATGCGACCTTTAACAATACCATCGTCACCATCAGCGATCGCCAGGGCAATGCTTTGACCTGGGCTACCGCGGGTGGCTCGGGGTTTCGTGGTTCGCGTAAGTCAACCCCGTTTGCAGCGCAGGTTGCGGCCGAACGCGCTGGCCAGGCAGCTCAGGAACTGGGCATGAAAAATCTCGAAGTCATGGTCAAGGGACCAGGACCGGGTCGTGATTCCGCGGTACGTGCGCTGAACGCAATCGGTTTCAAGATTTCACGCATTGACGACGTTACCCCGATACCGCACAACGGTTGTCGGCCTCCGAAAAAACGTCGCGTATAGGCAGGAACACTAATGGCAAAATACATCGGACCAAAATGTAAACTGATGCGTCGTGAAGGTGCAGACCTGAGTCTGAAGTCCTCACGTCGTGCGGTCGATACCAAGTGCAAGATCGACAATCCTCCCGGGATGCACGGTGCAGGCACGCGCAAACCGCGTGTATCAGACTACGGCTTGCAGCTGCGTGAAAAGCAGAAGCTGCGTCGCATCTATGGCATTCTCGAGCGCCAGTTTCGCAACTACTACAAGGAAGCCTCGCGTATAAAAGGCTCCACGGGTGAAAACCTGCTGCAGTTGCTCGAAACTCGACTCGATAACGTGGTTTATCGCATGGGCTTTGGCTCTACGCGTGCCGAAGCGAGACAGCTGGTGAGTCACAAGTCGATCATGGTCAATGGAAAAATAGTCAATATTCCTTCCTACGTGGTGAGTGCCGCGGACGTCGTCAGCGTACGTGAAAAATCACGCAAGCAGGCACGCATCGCCGAGTCAATGGCGCTGGCTGAGCAGATCGGTTTTCCGGACTGGGTTGATGTTAACCAGACCAAGTTTGAAGGTATCTTCAAAGCCATGCCTGAGCGCGGTGAATTGCCGCCAGATATCAACGAACAGCTCGTAGTTGAACTTTATTCCAAATAATTAGCGGGTTATCTATGTCTAAAATGTACTCTGATTTATTGAAGCCGAAGCATGTTAAAGTCGAAGAACAACAGACTTACCATGCGAAAGTTTCGATCGAGCCGCTGGAACGTGGTTTCGGTCACACCCTTGGAAATGCGCTAAGACGTATCCTGCTGTCATCGGTGCGCGGTTGTGCCATCGTTGATTGTCGGATCGAAGGTGTATTGCACGAATACACTACCATCGACTGTATCCAGGAAGATGTAATCGATGTTTTGCTCAACCTGAAAGGTGTGGGCATCATCATGCATGCCAAGGATGATGCGACCCTGACCATTTCGAAGAAGGGTCCGGGCGTTGTTACTGCAGGCGATATACAGCTTGATCACGACATCGAGATCGTTGATCCGGATTACGTTATCGCCACCCTGACCAAGGGTGTCAACTTCGATATGTCGTTGCACGTGGTCAAGGGTCGTGGTTACCAGCCGGCCAATACGCGCGAGACGTCGGAAGAAGACGCGGCCCTGGGCCATCTGCAGCTCGATGCGTCATTTTCTCCAGTACGCAAAATTGCCTATAGCGTCGAAACCGCACGGGTAGAGCAACGTACCGACCTGGACAAGTTGATCATCGATATCGAAACCAATGGCACCATGGACCCGGAAGAAGCCATTCGAATTGCCGGCAGCATCCTCAAGGATCAGCTCTCGGTATTTGTGAATCTCGAAGGTTCAGATGAAGAAGTCGAAGACGAGCCGGAATCACATATCGATCCGATCCTGCTGCGTCCGGTCGATGATCTCGAACTGACTGTGCGTTCGGCTAACTGCCTGAAGGCGGAAAATATTTACTACATTGGTGATTTGATTCAGCGTACCGAAGTCGAATTGCTCAAGACCCCGAATCTGGGTAAGAAGTCCCTGACTGAAATCAAGGACGTGCTGGCGTCGTATAGCCTGTCATTGGGCATGCGGCTCGAAAACTGGCCCCCGGCCAGCATCGAAAACGACAGTAAGTTAGCGAGTTAAGAGGTTTAAACGATGCGTCATCGTAATAGTGGGCGACAGCTCAACCGTAACAGCTCACATCGCAAGGCGATGTTCAAGAATATGGCTGTTTCCCTGTTTGACCATGAAGTCATCCGCACCACCCTGCCCAAGGCCAAGGAACTGCGTCGCGTAGCCGAGCCCCTGATTACGCTGGCCAAGGAAGACAGCGTCGCCAATCGCCGCGTGGCATTCAGTCGCCTGCGTGACAAGGCAGCCGTTGGCAAGTTGTTTGTCGACCTGGGTCCGCGTTACAAGGAGCGTCCTGGTGGTTACATGCGTATCCTCAAGTGCGGCTATCGTCCCGGCGACAAGGCGCCCATGGCTTACGTCGAGTTGGTTGACCGTCCCGACGCCGAGTATGACGACGAGTAGTCTATTGACTTACCGTGCACAAAAAAGCCAGCTAAATGCTGGCTTTTTTTATACCTCATTTTCGCTACCGCAGTGGCGCCTTCGCAACAGGTTCAAGCCGCCAGGTCGGCATAACGACGCCCCGAGACCCGGCGCCTGTCTCTCTGGTAGTCCGGTATGAAGTCGTCGAACCTGTCGAGAAGCAGTCGCCGATCTTCACCGCTGCGCCGATCTTCCAGGAACACATAACGGCACCGGCAGTTTTCTTTGCTGCAATTTTCCAGCGGCAACGACGGGGCATTCTGCGCCAGGAAAATTTGACCTGTTATTTCGGCTACCGCTCGACAGGGGGTCGCATCGGGACGAATCTTGACCGAGCGCCATCTGGTGTCTGACGACTTGCCGGCGCTATCTTCACTTTTCCCGGGTTTCTTGAAATGTCTTACACTGCCGCCGTAATCGTATGGTTTGAAACCATATATTATCAGGCCCACCAGCAGGCCTATGATAACGATTGAGAGGAGTATCGAGGGCATGTTCTTCTGTCAAATCTTACTCTAAAGTTCTAACTATTCTACCTATCTGATTAAATTTTGCGAATGCTGGTTGTTGGCCTGTCATGAGGAGACCGTACTAGCAACCGTCGGTGCATTTGCCGGACTGGTTGAAACTCATGGTCCGTCCACTAAGAGGCACATGTACCGGAACCCTGCTCGCTTTGCTAAAAATATCGACGCGAGTGCCCGCGATCACTTTCCCATCCTGGGTTGAAGGCTGGTTGGCGTGCGATGCAATTACTGCAGTCGGTTTGATCAGATCATTAATAACCCATGCGGCTTCCTTCGGACCGGTGGTAAAGGTGTAGCCAATATTCATCACCACCAGTTTGGCCTTATAGTGATCGCGCACCACGGTTTGCTGTTCGGCGGTAATACCGGTATCGCCGGACAGGTAAACGACGAGCCCGTTGCTAAAGGCCAGCACATAACCCGTGGGGGGACCGGCATAGGCAGTCAGGCCTGCGGCATCGAGCATGTCACCGAGTTCACCGCCTATCATGGCACCGGCTATACCGTTCGAATGCACCGCTGGAACGGTGGTAATGGTGATACCACCTACTGTGCGTGACGCACCAAAGCGGACCAGCTGGGAATTTTTTGGATCGCCACCGAGTGCTTTAAGCTTGGCGCTAAAGAACTTCGGCATTTCACTGCCGGTAACAATCTTCGCCCCCTTGGCGAGCGCGATATTGACGGTATTGGTGTTGGGCAGCGATTTGACCGGGAACTTCGTGGTTTTGCATGCACCGTTACCGGGTCCGGCTATGTGTTTGTCGCCGACATGGTCGCCGTGCATATGACTGACCAGCACGGCGTCTATTTTGCCGAGACGTGGATCTTCAGCGCCGGCCACGGTGCGACCGGGATCGTAAAGCACCCGGGTACCATCCGGGTCCTGCAGTATCATGGCCCGGTCAAGCTGGCAGAATTCGCCTTCCTGGCTGCCGAGCGGGGTGATTTTGACATCTACGGCCAGTGCGGATTGACTGAACAGCAGGGCTGACATGAATGCCACGGCAAAGCAGGGCAGGCGTAGGTTCGGTTTCATCCAGGGCTCCTCTGGTTATTGTTTAATCCTGTTGATACGTAATGATCGGCTAAAACGATCACTGAGTGTAAGTTCGGAGCGTAATACTAACAATTCCCAGAATCAAGTATTGATGCCTTTGCGAGAGACCCTGACTTGCGAGTAATAGTGTCTGGAATAATTTTTATTTTACAATTTGATCTCTTTGCTAAAACTGTCATCCCGCGGCTTGACCGCGGGATCCAGCAGTACCCGATGGAATCGGGATATATAACGTATTGCATTTTAATAAAAGAATGAGGTAGATGCTTCATTATGTTACTGAATTGACTGGATGCCGCGGTCCAGCCGCGGCATGACAGAAGTTAAATAGGCGCACTAACAAATAATCAGGTGTCTCGCGAGAACCACAAATACAAGTTACTTGAAACACACAATTTTTTATGATTCTTCGGATTTCATTCCAGTCACTGGTGCTCGCGGTGGGAGAGGTGTCAATCTTTGATCAAATTGAGGATTTCGTCACGTCGCTGCTCCATCATCGCGTGATCGCCACGGGTTTCGACGTTCATGCGCAGTAACGGTTCGGTATTGGAAGCGCGCAGGTTAAAGCGCCAGTCGCCGAAATCCATGCTCAGGCCATCGGTTCTGTCGATCTGGTGGGGCAGGTCGGTATAGTGCGCCTCGACCAGCTTCAACGCGTCCGCGGCGTCAGCCACCGTAGAATTTATTTCACCGCTAACCGGGTAACGCTCGATGCGCTCGTCGACCATTTGTGCGAGCGACCGGTTCTGGCTCGAAATCATCTCGGCCAGTAGCAGCCACGGAATCATGCCGCTGTCGCAATAGCCGAACTCGCGAAAGTAGTGATGCGCGCTCATTTCGCCACCGTAAATTCCATTAACCGCGCGCATGGTTTCCTTGATGAAGGCATGCCCGGACTTGCTTTGTATTGCCTCGCCGTTACTGGCCTCAACCAGTTCGATCGTATTCCAGGTCAGGCGGGGATCGTGCACGATGCGCTCGCCCGGATTCTGCTGCAGTAACTGCACCCCGAGCAGGCCGACAATGTAGTAGCCTTCGATGAAGCGACCATTGTGGTCGAACAGAAAGCAACGATCGAAATCGCCATCCCAGGCCACGCCGAGATCGGCGCCATGCTGCCTGATGGCATCGATGGTGGCACCACGCCCCTCGGGCAACAGCGGGTTTGGAATGCCGTTGGGGAAAGTGCCGTCGGGTTCGTGTTGCAGCTTGATAAATTCGAAGGGCAGGCGTTTCTCGAGCAGATCGATGATCGGGCCAGCCATGCCATTACCGGGATTGGATATTATTTTAAGCGGCTTGAGACCTTCCGGGTTGCCGATGTAACCCAGCAGGTGATCGACATAGTCGGCGGACAGGTCGGTCGCGGTAATCTCGCCCTTGCGTTCGGCCGGGCTGAAGGACTCCTCCTCGGCGATGCGACGAATATCCTCCAGGCCGCTATCGGCGCTCAAGGGTTTGGCGCATTCGCGCACGAACTTCAAACCGTTGTAATCGATTGGATTGTGGCTCGCGGTAATCATGATGCCGCCGCCGAGTTGCAGGTGAAAGGCGGCGAAATAAACCTGTTCGGTGCCACACAGCCCCAGGTCCAGCACATCGACACCGCTGTCGGTCAGTCCGCGGGTGAGCGCATCGAAGATATCATCGCTGCTGAGACGCACATCGCGCCCGACGGCAACCTGTTGCGGTTTGATGAATTCGGCGTAAGCGCGGCCGACCCGGTAGGCGATATCCGTGTTCAGGTCATCCGGTACCTTGCCGCGCGCGTCATATGCCTTGAAACAGTTGATGGTCTTGCTCATGCTGACTCCTTGTGCGCTTCGATGTTTGTCAGAATCGATTTAAGATACTGCCCGGTATAGGAGCGCTCCACCAGGGCGACCTGTTCCGGCGGACCACTGGCGATGATTTCACCGCCCTTGTCGCCACCTTCGGGCCCGAGATCGATAATCCAGTCCGCGGTTTTGATGACGTGCAGGTTATGCTCGATCACCGCGATGGTATTGCCGTGATCGCGCAGGCGATGCAACACCGCGAGCAATTGCTCGATATCGTGAAAATGCAGGCCGGTGGTCGGTTCGTCGAGTATGTAAAGCGTGCGTCCGGTGTCGCGCTTGGAGAGTTCGCGTGACAGCTTGATACGCTGGGCCTCGCCTCCGGATAGAGTGGTTGCATTCTGGCCCAGCGTAATATAGCTCAGACCCACGTCCATTAGCGTGTCGAGCTTGCGCTTGATCACCGGGATCGCGCTGAAGAACGAGGTCGCGTCTTCTACCGTCATCTCCAGTAC